>JACREQ010000046.1 GCA_016218155.1 Bacteroidia bacterium | reverse complement strand
AGCACCTACAACTCGATCAACGTCGAGGCGCTCGCCGCCGCCGCCGTTGACGGCCTCATCCGCCTGAGAGCTCCCTTTTTCTCAGGATATCTATCATCAGAAATTTGAATTTCCTAAAGGATTACCTAAAATTCACGAACATGATGGAGCAGCTGCGCAGGGTTTTGGCATTTTTCATGAAGGCAGATTAGTTTGCTTTTATAGCTACGAATGCGATCTGGGTGATGGCTGGGAAGATGCAGATGTTCATAAAGACTCTGAAGAAAAAAGAACTCTTGCACTTAAAATGGGAGCTAATTTAATCTCCTACGTTTTTCAACATTAAGCATTCTACCATTTGATTAGTATAACTTAGTATGCAACTTCGTCAGCCGCTCCGCCACGGCGGAGGAGGCGAAGCATATCGAGAAGTAATTGCATGTTAATCCATTTCTTTGTTTCATATCCACACTAAACAATTTTAAAAACTTACATATTTAAATATTTTTTCATCAAATTAGAAACATATTTATATTTTTAATTCTTATTTTGTGATAGTTTAAATTTTCAATGAATTTATGGAAACTAATTCAAAATTATTATACAATCTTATTTCAACATGGAGAGAAAATAAAGAAACTTTTAATCCTGAATTAGCCCTTGAAATTCTTACAGAAACGGAACAATATCTTTTAGAACAAACTGAAATTGTTGTATTAAAAAAGTTTTTGAATTATACTTCAACCAGCATTTATTTAAAATCGCTGGAAACTGATGAAAATAGAAATTTATGGGCTGAAACTGTTTTTAAAGTAATTCAGGCATCTGGTTACAATCTGCTCGACATGCTTGAATATCGTATAGAAACCGCACCTGATCATATTTATTTTCAGGATTACTCTTCTGATAAACCTCAGACATGGACTTATAAACAAGTTTTTTTACATACACGTGAAATTGCTGCCGCACTATGGAAAACAGCAGAAAACAATATACCAAGAGTTGCAATAATTTCCGACAATAGTTACGAATCCGCATGTTGTGATCTGGCATGTTTATTATACGACATTCCTGTAACACCATTAAATCCTCATTTTGACAACGAAATATTAGATCATATTTTTAAAACATTAGAAATAAATATTGTTTTAACCGATTCTGAAAACATTTACGAACGTTTAATTCAATTAAAAAACAATGCACAAATTGACATCACACTATATTTCATAAACAGTGAATCGGGTTCTGAAGATAACAATATTTCACATTTTGGCGAATTTTATAAAAGATTAAATGGTTTAGAAATTTCCGAGATACTTGTAGATCGTGTTAAACGTGACATTAAACAAGTTGCTACAGTAATGTTTACCTCAGGAAGTACAGGATTACCAAAAGGAGTATCTTTTTCTATGTACAATCTGGTAACAAAACGTTTTGCAAGAGCTGCTGCATTGCCCGATGTTGGTAACAACGAAGTATTACTTTGCTTTTTACCGCTTTATCATACATTCGGAAGATTTCTTGAAATGCTTGGAATGCTTTATTGGAAAGGCACATATACGTTCTGCGGAAATCCATCTACCGAAACATTAATAAAATATTTTCCTATTGTTAACCCAACAGGGTTTATTAGTATTCCGTTAAGATGGTCACAGATTCATGAACGAATTATTGAAAACTCTGAAAGAAATAAGAAAAGCATAATTGAAAGTTCAGATATAAAAGAGGTTGTTGGTGCAAGATTAAGATGGGGACTTTCAGCTGCAGGTTATTTAAGTCCTGATTCTTTTAAGTTCTTTGAAAAACATAATATAATGTTATGTAGTGGTTTTGGGATGACAGAAGCTACAGGAGGTATTACAATGACAAAGCCTGGACATTATACCGAAAACTCTGTTGGAAAGGCATTACCCGGTGTTTATTTAATGTTAAGTGAAAATAGCGAACTATTATTATCTGGACATTATATTGCTCATTATCTTGAAGAGGCTAATTTTGATAATGAAATAGAATATCCTCATGAATATGAATACAGATTAGGCACAGGCGATATCTTTAAATTATTACCCGACGAGCAATATCAGATTGTTGATAGAATAAAAGATATTTATAAAAATAACAAAGGGCAAACAGTTGCTCCAAGAGTAGTTGAACAAAAATTCGAAGGAGTTGCAGGAATTAATAGAACATTTTTAGTTGGTGATGGCAAACCATATAATGTTCTGTTTATTGTTCCGAATTTAAAAGAACCACTACTTCAAGTGTGTACAACAAAAGAAATGCTAAGAGATTACTTCAGGCAAATTGTTGAACTTTGTAATCAAAATCTTGCTCCATATGATCGTATAATTAATTTTGAAATTTTAGACAGAGATTTCTCTCATGAACTAAATGAATTAACCGCAAAAGACACTTTTAACAGAAAAAATATTTTAAAAAACTTTTCAGAAATAATTGACGGTTTATATAAAAATAATTTCGTAGAACTTTATTTCGAATCTCTTACTATTAAAATACCACACTGGTTTTATCGCGATTTACGTATTCTTGATGATGATATTTTTGTTGTTGATAATGGTTTAAAAAACAGAGCTAACTCTAAAATATTGTCAATTAAAAAACATGAAAGTTATTTACAGATTGGAAACTTAAACTACAGTTTAACTAATAATTATCTTGATCTTGGAATTATTGTCAGACAACCACTTTTATGGTGCGGCAATTATGAATTATCTTCATTTTACCCATGCAAAGAAGGTTGGGATATTTCTTTCGGAAATATTTCTATTGACGTTCATATAAGCAACCAAATATCTGCTAATTATAACATAAAAAACATTTCACAAGTAAAAGATAGCAGTCTTGCAAAAACTCATTATTTAACAATTAGTGCTTACAACGACGAAACGGATAAAGCCATTAATTCAATTAAAGAATTAGGCACAATGTTAGGCGATAACACTAAACGAATTGAAGATTTAATACGTAGAAAGCTTTTTGCTCTTTCAGAACATGATAATGAAGATATCCGTTGCTTAGCTTATCGTACCCTGTTATTAGATGAACCTGAAGAAAGTTACAATAATTTATTCGGATGGTTTATGAACTCGGGAAAGAATTTCTTAAATCATGAATCAATTGAAATCCTTGCATTCTCACAGCTTGAAAAACGTAGACTTGAGGCTTTACGTAAAAGAATGCATACTTATCGGAACAATCTTGAATTTCCTACTAGTAACATTATACATCAACAATTAAATAATGTTTTCGAACTACTCGTAAACTTTGTCTCGGTTCATCCAGAATACTATAATTCTGTTCGTGCAGAACTTTCTGCATGGATATTATTAAAGCATGACAACTATCTTAAAGAAATTGCAACAAAATACATAGAAGAACTTTATAAAGAATACGAAGGGAAACTTGAAAACCAAACTCTGAGATATTCTGATTCAGAAACCAGGTCAAAAATAATTTTCGATGAAGCTCTTGACAAAATTGAAACAGAGAAAATATTCAGTGTACTATCAGATAAAACTTTCTTAAAACAATCTATTTTACTTGCATTTGACCAGGCAACATTTTCGCTCGAAGATGTACCGGATAATGGCATATGGATTTATGCAATTCAATCGTCAAACAAATTTAAGAATTACCGATTAAGTATTAACACAACAACCAACAAGCATTTTGACTTATTGTTAATTCTTAGCGAAGATATTAATTCTGACGATTATCAACAATCTATTTACTGGCTATTATCAATGGCCGGGTATCCTTTCTATCCTAGAATACTGCCAAGAATAGGTTGCTGCCGTCCTGAATTAAAAGCATTAACAGTTGCATATAAAGGCGAATTAAATGTATGGAAAAGAATATGCCAGCTTGCCTTAATGCCTCCGGAAGAGGAAGCAATAAAAACAAGAAACAGATGGAGAAGACTTTTTGTTGAATCGTTTACCTTATTCTATAGAAGCTGGAGTAATAGTGGAAATAAAATAGTTCCTGCATTAATCAGCCCCTCAAATGTTGTGGTATCCGAGCTTGATTACCATGAAGGTGCAATTTTGCAGACTATGTCTGAGATAAAAGAATATCAGAATCCTCTCTCTCTTGTAAAACCAATGGTTCATAATTTTTACATTAAAACTGTAAATTGTTATCCCGAAACAAAAAAACAGCTCGACATCCGCTGGATATTTCATTCATGTTACGAAGCTCTTGAAAAAACTAATGCTGATAATTTTTTAAATGATTTGTTAAATTCATTCAAAACTGAAAATATTTTATGCCCTAATGGTGAAAATATGCATGAAATACTTTTGGAATACACAAGAATGAGGAAAGAGAAATTCAACCCATCATTGACTTTAATGACTGCTATTGATGAATACTGGGATTGGCAGAAACTGAATAAAAAAGCAACAGCAATTGCATGTGAACAAACAATAATTGAACTTCAACGACTATACAGATTATATTTACAACCAGAAATTTCAAGGTATTATTTATATAGGCAAACTTATTTTAAAAGAGCTGATGAACCTATCCGTTTAGCATTTGACAAATTATTGGATGCTTTGTTTTCAGATAACAATAAACCTGCTTTGCAGTGTATAGAGCTATCAGATTTACAGGAAGTATTAGTAGAAGAACATGACAAATTAATATTCAGTCGCCTTGTTTTTCCTGCATATAATGTTACAAAGAAAATGGAAATCCGGAAAATCGGATTAAAAGACAAAGAACAAACTGCCGTACACTCTGTTATATCAGATAAATTCGGATTAAATTACACATTCCGCCATCCCGACCAACCTCTAGAAATTGGAAATCTTTACAGATTATTTTATCTCGAAAATTATCCTAAAATAGCCTCAACACTTGACAGACATTATATTTTAATTGACAGTAACAATAAAATTGTTGGAGGTATCTGTTATAAGATAGTGGACAAAAATGTAGTTTTACTTGATGCCGTTCTTATAACATCACTCCTTAAAAACCGTGGAATAGGAACTGCAATGGTTGAAGATTTCTTTTGCAGAATGCAAAGTCTTAACTACAAAACTATAAAAACTCATTTGTATCAGAAAAGATTTTTCGAAAAACTTGGCTTTGGCACAGATAGCCGCTGGGGCGAAAGAGTTAAGTTTTTAAAGTAACAAAGATAATTAAACGTAGCTAGAACGGACAATAAAACAATGTTTTTTTAGAATCATTTTTATTACTTGAACAGTAACAGTTGAGTTTGGCAAGCATTTTCTTGCAATCCACCAAAGCAAATTGTCAAACCAATAAATACTTTAAATTGCACATCATTGTCATATTGTTACTACTGTCTGTTTGGGTTTAGCTGGTGTTAGCGACCAATTTTATTTATAGTTTAATGGTATAGTCAGACTTATTGAAACTAGGTATTGTCTTAAGTCAGTTATTTCTATATAATTATTTTTGCTTTGATAGATTCTTGCCATAATTAATAATTTATTCATTCTAAAAGGAATCTCAAACCCAAGATTAAAAACTAAACCAATATTATGACTTGTCTTTAATACTTTACTAATTTCATTATTGATGTAAAATGTTGTGTCATTTTTAAAATAATAACCTATAGGTGATAAGCTATCATTTACTTGTTTTAATTTAATTGTTTCTAATTGACCTTTATAATTAAAATTAAACGAATTGCTATAATATATTCCTAAACCTATAAATGTTTTAATTTTATTGCCAACAATAAATTCTGGAATTAAAGAAATATTTGCACCTAAGTTTGAAAAGTTAAAATTCCCGTTTTTAATATCTCTATTAATCTTAGTATCTAAAACACTATAAAATTTTAAGTTTTGAGTAATATAAAAATAATTAATATCAAGTTGAGCAATAAAATGCTTTCTTCGATTTGATTGTAAATTTAAATTTAAACCTATAAAAAAACCTTTGTTCTTGCTTATTGTATAATTAGTCAGATCATAATATTGATTTGATATATTGAAAATAGATTTTTTATAAAAAGGATAAAGTCCTCCTATATTTAGTCCAACACATAGCTTATCTCTATTCTTATATAGGACTGAGTCCTGTTGTCCAAAAGAAGATAGAGCAAAGATAAATACAAAAAATATTGTTAAATTTTTTCTCATTCGTTTAATTTATTAAAGGCTTGATAACGGTTTAAGCTACGGAACGACGTGCATTTACTTGCAGTCAGTGTCAAACCGTTAAATATTTTATTATTTGTTAATATTGTCAAGTTGCCCATGTCTGCTCGTTGTTATCGTAGGTGGTGTTAGCACACGTTTATTTAATTGTCTCATTACTCACACTTTTTATACTATCATTATTATATTCGCACTTTTGATATTCGTAGATAATATTTTTAACTTTACTCAAGCCTTTACCTACAGCAAAGCTTATTTTATAAGGATAATTGTCTTCTGTTGTAATCATAACATTATCATATTCCATATCATAAGGGTCAAGAAACATCATTACTTTTTTATCTTCAAAATCTGAAGTGAGCCAATTGTCTGAACTTTTAGCAGTTGTCCAAGCTGTAATTTTTGGTGAGTATTTAATGTTAATTGGATATTTTAAATAATTTATATAATAACAAAATAGTTCAAAATCGATATCACATGGAAATGTAATTATGGTTTTGGTGTTATTTATTTTCCAAATTTTGGAAATTGGTTTTATTTTATATTGTTGTAAATTGTCATAGGTTTTTGTAAAATCAATTACTACTTGCCGAATCAATGAGTAATTCGCATTTTCTATAATTATTATTTTATCGTTTACCTTCAATTGTTTGGGCATAACATATTTTGCTTTATATTCTACATTTGTTGGAACTTTATTAATGTTTGGATCAACAGTATTAACTGAAAACAAAGTAATTATAATAATGTAAATTATAAATGAAACCATTATAATTCCCATATTTATTGCTCCAATACCAAATGCTTTCCATGCAGAATAAAATTCGCCTTTATTTTCTTTATGCTTTTTTAGATCTTTTCCTTGCAGTCTATTTACTATTGCAAAAATAATTGCTGTATAAATAACTGGAATAACCACGTTTGGAATTTGATTAATAATATCTTCAGGGATTGAAAATAATCCTATAAATAGAAGTATTGTCGAAAGTATTCCAATATACAATGAATATTTGCCATATTTTGCATTGCCCAAATTAATAAAATTTCTTCTTACAAGAATTCCAGCAGCAATTGGTCCGCCAAAATATGTTGCGATGCCAATAGCTCTATTAGAATATAATTTTATTCCTTTTTCAGCTAAAGCCTCAGTCATGTTTTATTTTATAAATGTGTGCTAACACTAATATACCACCAACTAGTTAGCAGTATATTTATTATAATTATTTTAATATCCTATAAAAGTAATAAAATTAATAATTATCACAAAAAAATAATTTAAACATGCTCACGCTTGTTTGCGGCTAGTGTGTTACCATAACAGCATACTCAACATATTTTGCAAGCAAGTATTATAGATTAGTGGTTCATGTAGTTCTCGATAAACTCTCCGCCGCGGCGGACTAGCATCTTAGAGTAGTATTAAGTAAAATCGTTTGCTACTTCGTCCGCTGCGACAGA
Organism: Bacteroidia bacterium; assembly: GCA_016218155.1. Taxonomy (NCBI): domain Bacteria; kingdom Pseudomonadati; phylum Bacteroidota; class Bacteroidia; species Bacteroidia bacterium. The sequence continues at coordinate 215,410 of JACREQ010000046.1, read as the reverse complement.
GGACTAGAATTGCTAAGCAGTAAAGTTAAACCTTGTTGCTACTTCGAGTGCGTAGCGTATCGAGAAGTAATAGTTATGTAGTTTCTGTTGTTCTCGATAAACTCTCCGCCGCGGCGGAGGACAAGCATCCTAGAGTAGTATTAAGTAAAATCGTTTGCTACTTCGTCCGCTGCTGCGGAAGACTAGCATTGCGGAGTTGGAAAGTTAAACCTTTTGCTTCTTCGAGTGCGTAGCGTATCGAGAAGTAATGGTTATGTAGTTCTCGATAAACTCTCCGCCGCTCCGCCGCGGCGGAGGACTAGCATTTTGACTAGTATAACTCTCAATAAACTTAACAAGTAACAACGAAAAGCAGCAATACTATCTTAATCCTGCAATTTCTTTTATTGCTTCAATAGCTTTATCAATATGATCTTCGGTATTAAAAGGTCCTATACTCAATCTTACTGTTCCGTGCATTTTATCAGTACCTATTGTTTCGTGAACTTTTGGTGCGCATTGCAATCCTGTTCTGCATGCAATATTATAATCAACATCTAACATTGTGCCTACATCACCCGATTCAAAGCCCTTTACATTCAGGCTTAAAACAGGATTTTTATTTTCTTTATCCAATGCACAATATGTTGTTACCTTGTCAATTTCATGAACACCTCTTCTGAGCTTATCCCATAGTCGCATTTCTTCGGAATGAATTTTCTCAATTCCCTGTTCCTTTATCCACCTTACACCTGCATTTAATCCTGCAACACCTAGTAAATTCAGAGTACCACATTCAAGTCTGTAAGGAAACTCATCAAGGTGAGTTAACTGTGCAGAACGAACTCCCGTGCCACCAAAACGTGTATATCTTACCGGAACATCTTTCATAACATAAGATCCACCAATTCCTGTTGGTCCCATTAAACATTTATGTCCGGTAAAAATATAAGCATCAATATTCATTTTCTGCATGTCAACATTTACAGCACCTGCACTCTGACTTCCGTCAACAACAAAATATACACCTGCTTCCTTGCATATTTTTCCTATTTCTGTAACAGGTTGCACAGTACCTAATACATTTGAACAATGATTAACAATAACAAATTTAGTATTGGGTTTTATTGCAGCTTTTATATCCAGTGGATCAACATAACCTGTTAATTTATTAAAAGGAACATATGTTGTTTCAATTAAACCTGATTGAGTCATATGATATAACGGGCGCAAAACAGAATTATGCTCTAGCATAGTTGTTACAACATGATCGCCTTTTTCTGCCAAACCCTGCATTATCATATTTAATGAATCGCTGGCATTATAACTAAATGTTAACCTGTTAAAATCGCCATCACCGTTAAACAATTCTGTTAACATTTTTCTTGTTTCAGTAACCATCTCTTCAGTTTCAATTGCTGCATCAAATCCGGTTCTGCCAGGGCTTACACCTTTGGTTCTGTAAAATTCATTCATAAAATCATACACAAAATCAGGCTTCGGAAATGAAGTTGCAGAATTGTCAAGATAAATAAGTTTTTCCATTTTGTTATTTTTTAATCAGATATTATTGCATCGGCAACAATTTCGGCTATTGTTTTTATTTGTACGTTTAATTTATAATATGAATTTAGCTGCATAAGCTGGTCAACACAATTATGACATGGCGTTACAACAATTTTAGCATTTGTATTTCTTATTTGTATTGCTTTTCTTTCGCCTATCTTCATTCGCCTTTCATTATATTCACTCATAGCAAGTTGCCCACCTCCTCCTCCACAACAATAATTATCAATTCCATTTGGAGTCATTTCAACAAAATCTGTAACAACTTGCTCAAGAATATATCTTTGCTCTTTAAAAACACCACCATTTCTCACCAAATTACAAGGATCGTGAAGTGTTACTTTTTGAGTCAGCTTTGTTTTATCAACTTTTATCCTGCCTGTTCTAATATATTCTGCAATTAATTCAACAGAGGTATTAGTATCAAAATCAAAAGATTGTTTTAAATAATTTGGAGCCTCCCAACGAAATGCTCTTGAGCCATGACCACATTCGGCGAGTATTAATTCCTTGGCGTCAATATTTTTCACTTCATCAAATAATCTGTTGGCAATTATGGTTGCTTCTTTTACATTTCCGGTAAAAAAACCATAATTCGTAACATCATACATTTTAGTTGAGATAGTCCAGCTTTCCTTGGCTGCATAAAAAATCTTTGCCATTGCCGAGATTGACAAAGGGAAAAATTTAGGTTCTCTGGGATTTAAAGTATATAAAATATTTACATTACTATCATTCAAAGGAATTCTTGCGTTTTCATCATTCATTTCATCCTTCAATTCATCCTCAAGCCATTTTATTGTATCAACAAACTCTTCGGTTGTAATTCCCATATTATTTCCCGAATTAATCGATGCATCAACTGTTGACTGAATTGTGGCAGGAATCATTCCCATCTGCGCAAGCATAATTCTTCCGGTTCTTACAAGAAATGCGATATCAATACCTATTGAGCAATGCAGATTACATCTGCCGCACATTGTACATGCACCAAAAAAAAGATCAACCATTTCTTTGGTATTTTCCTCATTAAGATCTTTTGCATTTACTAAAAAAGGAATATTTTTTCCAATAAAAGTGAAATATCGTTTATATAAAGAAGAAATTAAATCAACTTTTTTTGCCGGAACATAATATGGGTGCTTAAATGTTAAGTAGTAAACACAACTCTCGGCACATAACCCGCAATGAACACAGCTGTTTAAATTCGTTAAAAGTTTACTGTCCTGAAAATTCTCAAGAACTGCAATACCTCTATTTATTGTTTCTGTTGTTACCGACATACAAATGATTTAATTTTGCGGAGGCCAAACACCTCTTTTTCCATAGAACAATCCTAAATGATATCTGGCTGCAAAAAAATATATAGTATGTTTTAATTTACCAACTGGCAAATACAGAAACAAAGTACCAGATATAACAAAATATAACGAGTTTGGTACAAATAAATATATAATAGTTGCAAACTGAAATAATGTAACTATAACATTAGAAATATAATCATCAGCATTTGACAATGATCTTAATTCTGTTTTAACTATTCTCTTTATTAATATAAACAAACCACTATTCCCTGATAATAATAAAACAACGGATATAAATATTTTAAGAATATGATTATATTCCGGTTCAAATAAATTAATTAAGAATAATGCTAATGACAAAAATGTTCCCACATGAAATAACATTCCTGCAATATATGTAGGCAAATGCAAATATGCCGATTCCTTTTTTGCAGGACTCATACCACCTGTATAAGAATATTTTACAGCAGAATTTACATTGCCTTTTGTTTTAGAGTAATCGGTAGGCTTTCCCAGAATTACTAATCTAATCAGAGTATAAATGCAGAATGCTAAACATAATGCAAATAATATTTCTGAAATTGTAATATACCAATTCATGTATATTATACTAAACACATCCATCTGGTTTAGGCAATCCGGCTACACGACAAGCACCACGCGCAGGTCCTAAAGGAAATAACTCATAAATTTCGCGAAGCTTTACACCTGTCTCCTGGCAAATACTTCTGATCATTGGAGCATTACCTTTTTCTTCGAAATTCTTTCTGATATATTTTACAATTACCCAATGTTTATCCGACATTTCTTCGATGCCATCGTATTTTGCAAAAAGTTTTGCAACTTCATCATTCCATATTTCAGGTGTTGATAAGAATCCATCTCCATCAACTTCAAAAGCTTTCCCTTCAATTTCAAGTAGTGCCATGTTATTTTATTTTAGTTATTTTCTAATTTATCAAGTATTTCGTCAATTTTTAATTTTGTGTCGGGCATAACAAAATCAGGACATAGGTTTAGTTCATTTTTTGTCTGAAACCTTTTGCAACTATGCCAATACCCTGTATCAGATTTGCAGAATTTAGAAATATAAAACAATTTCTTTTTTTCACTGCCAGAAAATCCCTCAATTGTAACAACCTGACAACCTTTATAATTTGGACAAATTTTATTCTGCATAATTAACAATTATGGGCAACAACAAAAAATACTATCTCTTAAGTTTAATTCCTTCAGATAATTTGTTATGGTATTTGTAATAATTATTTCATTTGAATGAACTATATTAATTCCATTATCGTTCAGAGCTTTGCCAACTTCCTTATCAATACCTTTTAAAACAATTGCAGTAACAGAAAAACTCTTAAAATAATCAACTATTAATTTTCTATCATTTATTAGTTTCAAATCAAAATACTCCTCATTAACAATTGCATTTTTATCAACCTGAAAAAATCTGATCATTTTTGCCGTAATCAGCTCATCGGCAACATGAATCATATTATTTGTAGGAATAGCTATTTTCATTTATTTGTATATTTTAAATAATTTTAAATACTAAACGAAGTTAATTCCTTTATATATCAAGGAAAAATAATAGTACGTGATAGTTGTCTTAACCAGTTTGTGATATTAACTAAGATGGTTTTGTGATAAAATCATTGGATTAAATGTGACCTACATCACATTTTTTATGTCTATAATACTTAAAAGGCTGATTTTTATTTGTATTTTTGCTTTTCAAAAAAATTAAGAATGTTAAAAACATTTGATGATTTAAATAAAAGCAGTTGCAGTGATTGCGTTGACATGTCATGCGCAGTCTCATTACTTAATAAAGCCCAGTACACACTTTTAAGTAACAATAGTCTGGAATCTGAAATTAAAAAAGGTGAAATTATAATTCGGTCTGATTCACTTATTTCAAATATTGTTTATTTAAAAACCGGTTATGTTAAAGAGTTTGTAATTGATCAAAATAAGGAAACCAGAATAATTCAGATTTTAAGAAACCACACATATTTAGGATTACACTCATTATTCGGTGATAAAATAAATCATTACTCATATGCTGCTCTCGAAGATCTTAAGGTTTGTTATATCGATATAAATATTTTCAAACAACTGATTAAATCTAATGGTAGCTTTGCTTACCAGATTTTAAGAGATATCGGCAAAGAAAACATTTATAATTATTATAGATTTATAGCCAACAGCAAAAACAATATCGACGGCAGATTTGCAAATATCCTTTTATATTTATCCGAGAAAATTTACGAAAAAAATAAATTCGAATTACAACTATCCCGTCAGGAACTTGCCGATTTAATAGGTATATCAAGGGAAAGCACAACAAGAATAATTACAAAATTTAAAAAAGACGGTATTATAAACGTATCAAGAAATAGTATTGAATTAGTTAAAATCGAACTACTACAAAGAATCAGCAAAAACGGTTAACAACTACCTGATTTAGTTTACAATATAAATTTTTCTTGGATTTACTGTTAAAATAATTTAAGTTTGTTCTACTTTCGGCTATTTGAGTGAATAATAATATAACTGATATAATTTATATTAAAAACATGGTTTGTAATTGCTGCGCTAAAGTTATCAGCCAGGAATTTACAAAACATGAGATATTTGTTATTTCAATGGAATTAGGTAAAGCAACTATAAATTACAATCCTGAAAAAGTAGATTCAAAATTCATAAGAAGATTATTGGCAGATAATGGCTTTGATTTAGTTTCAGATCGCGACCAGATATTAGTAGAACAAATTAAAAGTACAATTATTGAACTTGTTCATTATTCAAATAACGTAAACTCAATTATCAGAAAATCTGATTATCTGATTGAAAAAATGAATATGAGCTACCAGAATATTTCCAAGCTTTTTTCAAAACATGAAAGAATTACACTCGAAAAGTTTATTATACTACATAAAATTGAGCGTTGCAAAGAACTGGTGTTTCAAAAAGAATATACCTTAAGTGAGATTGCCTATATGATGGATTTTAGCAGCGTTCAACATCTTTCAAATACTTTCAGAAAAATTACCGGATTAACAGTTACCGATTATAAAAAAGATGGTAAACTACTAAAGAAACCATTGGATAAATTATATTAATAACAAAAGTAATGAAAACAGTATTTATAACCACAACTATAATCGGATTTTTTTTATTCTCAATAATTAGCTGTAAAAAATCAGAAACTAATGACACGATAATCAAAATTCCTATATTAACTACAATTACCGTCAGTGATAGCACAGATAGTATTTCTAAATGCGGTGGTATTATAATGAATAATGATATCCCGGTAATAACATCTAAAGGTGTGTGTTGGAGTACTCAACAAAGTCCTACAATAAATGATAACAAAACAAATAATGGAATTGGTAGTGTAAATTTCACATCTATTATGACAGGATTATCTTTTGGAACAACATATTATGTACGGGCATATGCGACAAATAGCGAAGGTACCGGATATGGAGAAATTATTAAGTTTTCTAAAGGAATTGGCAAAGAATTTCAGGGGGGTAAAATTGCATATTTCTTTCAACCGGGTGACCCAGGTTATATTGCAGGGCAAAATCATGGATTAATTGTCGCAACAGAAAACATATATATTCCTATTCAAGGTAACCCGGGTTTATTTTTATTTACATGGCATGGTCTAGCTTACTTAGATATTATTACTTCTTACGAATTAGGCACTGGATTAACTAATACTAACACTATTGTATCAACTCTCGGTCTTTCGGGAAACTATGCAGCTAAAGTATGTTACAGTCTTGTTTTAAATGGATATAGTGACTGGTATTTACCAAGCCGCGATGAATTATATATTTTATATAAAAATAAGAATACTATAAACTCTGATCTAAGATTTGACTGTTGGTCATCCACTCAGAAAGATTCTATTTACGCTTGGAAAATTAATTTTGAAACAGGAAAATTCGCTTCATGGTCAGCACACACTGAACTTTGCGTAAGAGCAATTAGAAATTTTTAATATTAACGGCCTCTGCAAGCACTTCTGCAATATCTTTAACTTCTACTTGCTTTGCAGTTTTCTTTTCATTACAAGCTTGTGCAAAAGCTTTTTTACATAATGGGCAAGAGGTAATAAGTTTATCTGGATTTGATAAGCACAATTGCTCAGCAGCATTTGCAGCCATTAATTCTTTGTCATCAAAACCAGCAGGTAGATTAGCTAAGCTATTACCACAACATAGTGCCATGTTTTTTTCGGATTCTGTTTTAGTAAGAACTGATATTTTACCAAGAAGTTCACGTGGCTGATTATAAATTCCAGAGCCTCTTCCTAAATCGCATGGATCATGGTAAACTGCAGAGAAGTTCAAATTAACCGGTTTTAATTTACCTATATTTACAAGTTCATTCAAATATTCTGTATGATGTTGGATTTTTATATTGAGTTTGTAATCTTCTTTAAAAATCTTATAGCATATTGGACATGAAGTAACCAATAATTTAGCTCCGCTATTTGCAATTAATTCTCTGTTTTTATCAGCAAGTATATTAGCATCCTTTTCCTTTCCGGAAAGCTGTAATGGTCTTCCACAACAAATACTTGCATCTTCATCCATAAACCAGAAATTAATTTCTGCCTTTTTTAACAAAGCAATCATTGATTTCTTGATTGTTGGAGTTAAATGAGTCATACAACCTGCAAAATATATAACATCAGCCTTCTTTGATATGTGTTTTGTTTCTTCAAGATAGCCAAATTCGGCACCTTTCTCATCAAAAAGCTCATTACGCTTTACTCTTCTTATTGCATTTACACCAATACCCACAGGACATACCTCCTGGCAGCGACCACACATAAGGCAATCGGTTAATCCCTGTTTTCCCTTTTTATTAAAGCGAACAGACTGCAAAAAATAAGCTGGCAACATTTTATTGCGCTGTGTTGCAGTATAAACCTGACAAGCATCTAAACAAATACCACAGCGGGAACAAGATTGAACTTCAACTCTTGAAAAACCTGTATATTTTTTTTCTGTCTTAAATCCTGCTTTTCTAAGAATAATTAAAACCATTTCGGTTGGAATGTGCATATACCTGCTGTATGGCAACATAACAAAGAACACACCTAGAGCTATTGAATATGCCCACCATGTAGGATAAGCCAATTGATTAACAGGTAAAAAAGTTACTAAGAAATCACCTAGATTTCCTGTTAAAAATCCACCATTATGGTATTGTGCAGAAGTAAAACTTTCTGCTAAAAGTCTTAATGGAAAAATACACCAAAGTGATGTTAGTGCTAATCTGTCAACCAATTTTAGTTTGGTTGTATGCTTCATTCCAAACATTCTTTTGTATAATCTTTTTGCCATTGCTAACACAAGACCCGATAAAATATACAAAAGAATAAAATCCATTATAAACTTAAAACCACTTGCAAAAGGAAATCCATCAATATTATGACTAAAGAATTTAAAGAATATAGGCTCGTAAAACATATTAAATGCATTATGATTATGCAATTTTGATTCTATAGTTCCACCTAAAATTAAAAGGAACCAACCAAATGCAAAACTGCTATGCATATATCCTAAGACAGGATTAATTCTAAAAATTCTTCTATGTAACAATACTTCCATAAATATTTCTTTCACAATTGAAAATAATTTCAGACTGAAAATTGTTTTCAATATTTGTATACGCTCTGATTTATCATGTAAGAAAACCCAACGGAAATATTTCCACAAAATAAGTATAATGACTATTACTAATCCAATACTAAAAGGCAGAACAAAAGGATCGTAACTCATTATTTATTTGAATAAAGAAATTTTCTGGTTTGAAAAATTATATTTCTTGTGTTTACTCCTTTCGGGCAAGCCAACGAACATTTACCACAAAGCATACACTTTTTAATTTCATTAGCTATATGAACCTTCTCACCCCTCCTAACATAAAGCATAATTTTATGCAAATCGAATTGAGTAAACTGACCGGCTGTGCAAGTAGCAGAACATGTTCCACATCCTATACATAATGAAATTGACGGTTCAACACGTTTTAAAAAATAAAATAAAGTACGATCATTTGAATCGTAATTAATTTGTCTGTCTTCCTGTATTTTATATCCAAAATCAGCCATGTCGTTTAATTATTCCTTGATTGAATAGTATATAAATTCAGATAACAGGCAATCTCAGCAGCAGCTGCTCTTGCATCGTTAATAGTATTTGTAATTGTTCTGGGCGAAGTTGTAGTACCAGCTACAAAAACACCTTTCTTATTTGTAACATTTGTTAATGTATGCTCATCCGCAACTTCAATAAACCCATTGGAGTTAGTACTAAGCTTTAAAATGTCTGCAATCTCCTTAGTACCTTTACTTGGTTCGAATCCTACCATTAAAACTAATAAATCCACAGTCATTTTTAGCGGACGACCAACTAAAGTATCTTCAACCTTTACAAGCAACGATCCATCTAATGTCTCATTTGCTTCTGATAATCTTCCACGGATAAATGTTACACCATATTTTTCCTGAGCCTCGTTGTATAACTCCTCGAATTTCGCACCATACATTCTAAGATCCATGTAAAAACAGTATGTTTCACAATCAGGAAGGTGTTCACGAATTTCAGTTGCCTGCTTTACTGCTGTAACACAACACACTTTTGAACAATAAACATTTCCTACTTTTCTGTCACGAGATCCAACACAATGCACAAATCCTATTCTTTTTGGAATTTTTCCCTGTTTATTCAATATCGGTTTTCCGCTTAAAAACATTGTTTCGAGTTCTGCCGATGTAATAACATTATCATAAATACCATAACCATACTCTTCTTTTCTGCGGGCATCAAACAAATCGTATCCTGTAGTAACAAGTAAGGCGTCACATTCAAATATCTCATTATTATGATTTGTTACAAAATACTTTCCATTTTCTTCATTAATTCCTGTAATATTAGTATTTGTGTAAACTTTAATTTTTTCGTCCATCCCTTTTTTAAGAAATGTTAAAACCTCGCTACCTAAACGCTTTGTAGGGAAAAGCCTTTCCCAGTTTAAAAGGTGACCACCAAGTTTATCATCTTTTTCGAATAATGTAACATTAAATCCCATAGCAGAAAGGTAAGCTGAAGCTTCCATTCCTGCTATTCCACCGCCTATTACTATTACGCTTTTACTCATTAATAATATTTTAATCTTTTAGTACTGATGGTTTCTCTGGCACACCTAAATATTTTCCATTCTTACCTAAATACTTTGCAGTAGGATCATATTTAATTCCCATTTTATTTAAAATTGGTTCGCAAGAAATCTGATGTACCTGCAAGCCAATATCCCATGGGTCATATCCTAATACCATTCCGGCAACTTCTTCAAAAGTAAAAACAGGAATTCCCTGTCCGTTTTTACCATATGTTTTACCATTCATTTCACTTATTGCATACTGCCATTTATCAAGAAACATTGGACAACCAGGGCAATTTGTTATTATCATATCAGGTTCATAAGGTTCCATAGATTCGAATTTTTTATGCGAACAACCTACAGAATAACCTCTGTTTGCCTGAATAAGATATTGTCTGAAACCAAAACCACAACAATGACGCCTCTCAGGATAATCAATAACTTCGCCTCCCCACTCTTCAACCATTCCAATTAACACATAAGGAAATTCAGCACCTCCAACTCCTTTTGCGGGAAACATTTTTGAATAATGACATCCTATATGTTCTACCACTTTTAGAGGTTTGCCGGTTTCAACATTCACTAATTTATATTTTGCTTTTGCAGCAATTTCATTTCTGAATTTAAAAATAACATCGCTAGCATGTGCAACATTTTTGGGAATATTAAATTCTCGTCCGGTAGCCTTTCTTAAATGTTCACGAACTCTTGCTAGCACATCGGGGAAATGATGCCATGTTTCGAGCACTTCTGAATATAAACCGAATGAAGTAACACATGAAGGAACCAGATTTTCATATCCTGCTTCTGTCATTAATGCAAACTGACGGGCAATTACTGTCATTGCAGTATCAAAGGGAACCACATCTCCATGATAACCAATACCAGTACAGGTTGTATGACAAGGATGTTCGTAAATATCTTTATGTAATTCGTCTTTTAATATTCTTAAAAATGTTGTTTCTGCACCCGGAAAAAAGTTCTGCCTCACACAACTCCTTACATAAAAATATTTATCACTGGCTATTTCTTTTTGATAATCTTTCCAGATATTTTGTTTTCCGGTTAACTCCATTTTTTTATTTAGGATTTAGGATATACGATTTTGGATTTAAGAATTAGGATTTAAATTTTGTTATTTGTTTATTGAAAATTGATATTTAATGTTTATTGTTATTTGTTGTATAAATATGTTTAACATAGTCGCTATTTATATCTGTTCCTACTTCTAACCCCATTTCCCTGGCTTTAGCCTTAGAAAACTCTTCTATTTTATTAAATCTTTCGGTTCCTCCCGTAACATCAAAGATTCTGCGTAATTCATCAAGTGATTCTTCGGGAATTTTTCTTAGTATTCCCGGACCTTCCACTTTATAGTTTCCACCTAACCTATCAAACACATCAACCCAGTTTTTTTGTTTCCAATCCCATATTGGACCTTGCTCAGGATGAAGTCCGGTTCCAACACCTTCAAGATACAAACAATAACCATGTTTTAACGTCCACTCACCTACGGTTCTTTTTATAGCTAATTGTTGACGCCCTTTTTCGGATTCAACAAAAAAACCTAAATCCTGAGAAAGGGATCTTAATGCCATAATTATTAATCCGGGTACATTTTCTCTCGGACATCTAGTTTTACACGACATACATTCACCGCAATACCATATTGAATCTGATTTTAATAATTCTTCAATTGCATCATTATTTTTTGTCTGAACTGTATCAACAATAATTCGCGGATCATAATTATAGAACTCTGATGCAGCACATATTGCCGTGCATGTGCCACAATTAATACAAGCATTTAAGCCTTCTTCAAAACGTACATCTTTTTTTAATAATTCGTAGTACGAACTCATTTTATTAGTCTACCAATTTAGTAGACAAAAGTAAGTATCTTTTAAATATTTTGAAAGTACTATAAGACTCTAAAAATATGTTATTCAACCAATATTACATGTAGAAAATAGTTTATTTAACCATAAATCTTACTACATCATAATCATTACTACTACTAATCTTAAGCTGATAAAGTCCTTTAGAAAGGTTCTTCATATTAATCGGATTGTTACCAGATAAATTATTATTACTAATATTCTGATAATAAACAGTTTTTCCGCTTGTATTAATAATCTGAATTAACAAATCATTATTATTTTCAGATTTATAATCAATATAAAAATTACCATCATTTGGATTAGGAAATAATTCGATTTTAGATGCGATATAATTGTTAGTAACATTTAACAGAACACTAATAGTCTGATAAGAAGTATCTGAACCACAAGAATTCTGAACAACTTGCATAACAGTATAATTTCCCTGCGACAAATAAGAGAAAACAGGATTCTGTTCAAAACTATAATTTCCATTTCCAAAATCCCAGTACCATGAAGTTCCGTTTAATGATTGGTCATTAAAAGTAACTACTCCCTGACCATTATCAGAAAAACCGAAACCGGCTATGGCAGGATTTAAAACTGTTACATTTACAGTATCTGTTTTACTACAACCCAATGAATCAGAAATCTGAACTGTATATAATGTACTATTTGTTGGGGAAACAAATATTGAATCATTTGTAGAAGTTGTATTCCATAAATACGAATAGCCACCCCATGCAGTTAACAAAACTGATTGACCTTCACAAATTGTTTTATCAGCAACAGCCGCTGCATTATAAATACCATTATCTGAAATATTAAACGAAATATCCTGCGTTCCGTATGACGAAACCCAGACACGTAGGATGACATTTTCACTACCTTCGATCAACCCATCTGATATTGGGTTAATTGTTAAAGTTGCAGAGCTACTGCCAGCCGGAATAACAACATATGATGGAAGATAATTATAATCTACACCATTTGTAGCAGTACCATCAATAGTAAAGCGTATTGTATCATTTGTTGTGGCATCATTATATATTTCAAACAAAAATGTTCCTGAGCCACAACTCTCAATAATACTATTATTTCCGGGAGATGAATTTACTGCCTGGAGTCTTACTGCGTTAGAGAAAAAACTATAGGCTTCCAGAAAAACACCTGAATCGTAAGCACCATCACCAATATCGCTTACAGCAAATTTCATATGATATGTAGTAAAAGGAACAACATCAACAGTAGCATTAATAGGTGTTGTAAACCCATCAAAACAAATTGTTGAACCAGAGTTTGCAACATAATAATTAGAATTAGCAAGCGAAGTACAACCGGATGTAGTACCATAAGAGCCGGGCGTACCAGGGTTTACAGAATTTATCATGACAGGAAGAGTTGTTCCGGGAATTAATGCAACATTTTCGTTTAAATAATTTCCACCGCTTGGTTTCTGACCTGTAACAAAGAACCCAAATACATCATTAAAGTTAGAACAAACATATTCTGGGTACTCTTCTGAACCAAAAATATATCTAAAATTAACAGGAGTTGTAAATGGAGTAAAATCAAATTCAAGTACAGTTGCATCGTAAGATGTATATCCACCTGACAAAGCATCAAGCAAAGGATCACCTGCACCACCCAGTGAATTACTAATAAAGTAAGAATTAGAATTAGGAACACTGGCAATACCACCAGTAGACATGATTACTCCATTAGACATTCCAAGATTAGTCGATGATCCATTTTGAAATGTTCCTGCACAATTTAATGGTGACGTAACTGAAACATTAGCCAATGTCATGCCTCCCCATACAATATTATTGGCTAATTGCGTTGGAGTTTGATTTGCATTTACAACAAGCTGTGAGCGAACTTCAGTTATTTTGCATAAAAAACAAAATATAAAAACTGCAATAATTAAGAAATTCTTCATAGTATTTTTTTTATAAATTTATGATATAATTTAATAAACAACAAATTTAACAAGGATAAAAACAATCCTTATGTTGTACAATATTAATTCTCTACACTAAGACAAATTTTTTAATAATTGGTTGCCTAAAATTTAGAATATTTTTTTGTCAAAAAAGATGATTCTCACTCCACTGTGGGGGACAACATGACAATATATGGATTTCTAAAATATTTAAAACCCGTGCTGGCTATATGCAAATATTTCCATCATCCATGCAACACCCATATGAACCATGCTTCCTCCAACAATACTTTCGGTATTTATTGCAATAACTCCCAAAATATACCCACCAAAAATACTGCTTATTGCTTCTCCTGCCGGTTTACCAAAATGCAAAAAACAATATACAGAAATCATTGGCAGTATACAATCTTTACCAAGTAATTTAACTAATCCAAGAACCAATGCACCTCGAAATATCATCTCAACAGTAATAAAGTCTACCCCATAAAATATCTCATAAATTCCGCCCATCTGCCATTTTTCAAGTCCAAAAATATTATTTATTGTCCATGGTTTAAATGTAGGATAAGTATCTAAAAAATCGACAGAGAACGAAGCCATAAAAATAATCGGCAGCATTATTAACAATATATAAAAATATGGCATTGGGTTAAATCCTTTAAGTTTTATCCATAGAAAACCGGACTTTGAAGGTTTTAAAACATACCAGAAAAACAATAGCGGTAACAAAAACATTAAAAAATTTCTGGAGTTAATAAGTATCTTTCTAATAAAATATCGCTCAGAAAGATCTGAGAAAAGATCAATTATATCTTTATAAAAAGCAAAGAAAGCCGACCCTGCTAGTAAAGCTATTACAAATACAGTTTTAATCCAGAATTCAGGTTTACTTAGTACATTTTGTTTTTTATTAATCGAGAGAACATATATTGCAACCGGGAAATAAGCTAATCCATAAAAAACAAAGAAAAAAATAAATCCTTTTAATGTACCTACATATTTATCAAGTACTTTATGCTCAAAGTCGAAATAATAATTAATAGTTAAGCAAATTATAAGATAAATAACAACAGGCAGATATGTAATTAACCTAAAATCTTCCTTAAGAAAGTTTTTTATGTATTTATATATAATTTTCATATTCCTACCATCCTATTCCTATTCTTAAACCTGCAAAAGCAGAAGGCATTAACTTCTCATTAATACTGGCTTTTGGCTCACTAAATAGAACTATTTCCTTTTGAGAATTTACAGTTGGGAGACTCCGACCATAAATAATTAATTTTTCAGAAGTATAACATACACCAATGCCTATATAACAATCAATTATTTCGTTTAATTTGTTATTACTACTACCAAATATTTTTTTCTTTCCTAACAAAGCTCTAAAACCATAATTATGAGAAAATACAGATTGAATTCTATCATAATTATTTCCATAACTATTATCGCCCATTACATAATGAAATTTAATTTTATTATACGATTTATATAAATAGTATAACCCATATGAGATATAAAAAGGATTTCGATTTAAATAAAATGGATGTTTTTTATAACCAAACAAGTTTTGGTTTTCAATTGAAAATAAATATCTGCTTGGTACTATACTAATATATGGATTTTTAGAGAATATATTAAAAACCATTGTACCTTCTTTAGCAAAACTCGGTTTAAAATCAAATTCAAATTTAATTATATTCTTTTTTTTGTAATACCTTTCATAAAATATCTTCAACTCTTTAATTGACAAACACAACACATCAATTGAGACTATATTCTTAATTTTAACTTCCGAATTTAAAGAATCCTCTTTTGTATATTTTAATCTTCTCTTACCGCCATCATAATCAATATGAAAAGTAGTCTGTTTATTATAATCATAGAATTTAAAAATACCATCCTCATTTCCATTTATATCAAAATTACCTTCAACTTCTTTTAAACCAAATAAGTTCCATTTAGTATATTTACCAATCTTTAAACTTCCTTTAGTTGTATAAAACATCTCACTTAAAATACAGGTATTATCAAAATATTTATAGCGCTTTGTTTTTATTAACTTTCCATCCTTTATTTCTTTTATTGTACTAATAGAATTCTCACACCCTTGTTTATAATCAACAATAAAAGCATTATTTATCGCACTTAAAGGATCGTTTCGCTTAACATAAACATATTCATTTCGATCAATCTTCTTCTCAATAACATTATATGAAATAATTGTATCAATATCAGCTTGACCATATATAATATATGGCGAACAAAATGCAAGATAAATAAATATACACATTAATAATTTCATAAATATATTATTTTTTTCTACCATCCAACACCTATTTTTAAGCCTGCAAAAGCAGAAAACATTAATTCATTACTTTTATTAATTTTAGGCTCGGGATACATTGTTACATGAGGATGATAATAAGCATCTCCAGTAATACCATAAATAGTTTTCTTATAATCAGCCTTGCAAATACCTATTCCAACATAAAAATCAATAACTTCATTTATTTTATGTTTTACATTTCCTAAAAATATTTTTCTTCCTAATAAAGCTCTGGCTCCGTAATTATATGAATACTCAGACTGTAGATAAACGGGATGATCGCCATCACCATGGTAATCATAAAAGTATAAAGAATCATAAGATTTATTTAAATAATAAAGCCCTACAGATAAGTAATACGGATGTCTTTTTTTACTAAATAATTTCTCATAATCTACTGCAAATAAGTATCGCTTATGCGCAAATTCAATATATGGATTATCGGTATCGAAAGGACGCAAAACTTCTGTTGCGTGATGAACAGATTTTGGTTTTGTTTCAAATTCTAATTTTAGATAATTATGGTTACCCAAATATCTTTCATAATAAATTTTGTATACCTGATAAGACAAACAAAACAAATCAAAAGAAATAATATTTTTAGTAATTTTTGCTTCAGTTGAAATGCTATCCTTACTTGTAAATCTTAAAATTCTGTTTCCATCAGAATATTTCTTATATATTGTTAAGTTTTTTTTATATTTATAATAAACAAATAATCCATTTCTATTCCCTTTATAATTATAATAACCATCTGTTATTTTCTTACCATCTTTGTCATACTTTAAATACACACCCGTTTTTATATAACTACGCTTTTTATAATAATAAACTTCATTTACATTGCATGATTCATCATAAAATGTAAAATTCTTATTATTATACAACTTTCCATCTTTTATTTCCTTTATCAAATCTGGTTGATTCTTGCAACCCTGCTTATAATAAATAATAAAAGCATTTTGGATAGGTTTTATAGTATCATTTACATTAAAATAAATATCTTCATGATCATTCTTTTTGCATATAACATTATCAGATGTAAAAGTACTAAATAGCTCCTGAGCATAGCTCACAATTGGAAAACATAATACAATAATATAAAATAGCTTATTAATCATTTTTTATAATTAAAACAAATAGCCAATTTTTAAATTTAATGGAATGTTAAATAAAAATCTATGCATAGATTTACCTTGAATTATTAAATTTTCAGAAATATCATGATTTATCCTATCATAAAACATATAATCATTCATATTAGTTCTACCCGAAATATAAATATCGTTATATTTTAACCCAACACCAATATATGACTCTATAACAAATCTTTTAAAATTTCTTTGATAGCCAGCTTTTAGATTAACTCCAGAGATTTTCTTGCTAACACTTATGTTATCGTAATAATCAGGCATATCATCAATTTGAGTTAAGTAGTGACTGGAATCCTTAATTGTTAATTCAAATCCAACCGGATAAACATAATTACAATTTGTAAAATATATTTCAAGAGATACATATGGTCCGAATTTATTCCGTTTATCATGTTTGTAAAAATATTTTGCCTCTACCCTAACCTTACCACCCTTAAAATCAGGTGACTTAAATTTATAATTTTCTAATATACATTCTGGCAAAATATATCCAAATTCAGTTTGAATATTTACATTTCGTGACAATTGCTTTTCAACACCTATTAAAATACTGGGAAAAACAGGATCTACAATTGTAATAGGGGCTATTTTAATTATAAAACTTTTATTTTCATATTTAGTAACATTAGGAATAATTTCTTTTATTATCTTTTTACCATCATCATAAAATTCCCAAAATCCGATTTGTTTTCCTTTTGAATACGTTCCACTAGAAATCGGATTACCATTCTCAAGCCAATTTTCAAATAGTCCATGTTTAACTGAAGTGTCTTTTAATGTACTATACTTTTCTCTAAGCTTTCCATTTTGATAATATTTAACAATAAAATTAGATTTAATATATCCATTTTTAACATTGACATAACATTTTGTAAAATTATTATTCTCAACAACAATTCCAGAAAAAGGATTTAATGTATCAGTTTTTAAGTAAACCTTTTTGTTAATAAGTCTTACATTAATATAATCTATAGTATCAGTTTGACAAAATACTGAATTTGTAGCTATTATAATAATAAATATTTGAAATAAATATTTCATTCTAAGTAATATTTACAAACTTATCAAAATTGTTTTATTTTTTCATAAACAAAAATAATATTACTACTTTTAAAAGTTCAAAGATTTTTAATATAATTTACACCATAATACTATGAATGTTGATGTTCTGTTAGGTTTACAATGGGGCGACGAAGGAAAAGGAAAAGTAGTTGATGTTTTAGCACCCGGGTACCAAATTATTTCTCGTTTTCAGGGCGGTCCGAATGCCGGCCATACACTTGAATTTGAGGGTCGTAAACACGTTTTACACATAATCCCATCCGGAGTTTTCCGTAACGATTGTATAAATATTATTGGCAATGGTGTTGTAATTGACCCGATTATATTTGAAAAAGAAATTACCGGACTAATCCCTTATTGTCCAAATATTTTCAAGAATCTTATCATCTCAAAACGTGCACAATTAATACTCCCTACCCACAAATTGCTAGATGCTGCTTACGAGGCAGAAAAGGGATGTGCTAAAATAGGCTCTACGCTTAAAGGAATAGGACCAACATATACCGATAAAATTTCAAGAAACGGATTAAGGGTTGGCGATATTTTAACTTCTGATTTTCTAAAAAAATATACAGAATTAAAAAACAAGCATATTCAGATTTTAAATATGCTTAATTTCAAATTTGAGCTAGAAGAAGAGGAAAAGAAATTATTCAATTCTATTGAATTAATTAAAAAATTCTCTTTAATCGACAGCGAAATTGAGATAAATAACTTAATTTCAAAAGGTAAAAAGATTTTGGCAGAAGGAGCACAGGGCACTATGCTCGACATAGATTTCGGTTCATATCCATTTGTAACTTCCTCAAATACAGTTTGCGCAGGAGCATGTACAGGCTTAGGCATCGCTCCTTCAAAAATTGGTGAAGTATATGGCTTATTTAAAGCATATTGCACAAGAGTTGGTAGCGGTCCGTTTCCAACAGAATTAAACGACTCTGACGGTGAAAAACTTCGCAAAATCGGAAATGAATTTGGCTCAACAACTGGTCGCCCACGTAGATGTGGCTGGGTTGATCTTGTAGCCTTAAAATATTCTGTAATGATAAATGGAGTTACTGGTCTTATAATGACAAAAGCAGATGTTTTAAATGAATTTGATGAAATTAAAGCTGCTGTTTCATATTCAATTGACGGAGAAATTTTTGAAAATATCCCTTACGATTTATCCCATAACATATTACCACAATACAAATCTTTTAAAGGCTGGAAAAAAGACATTTCAAAAAACACAAATAAAAATGAACTCCCTTTGGAATTAAAAGAATATATAAAGTTTATTGAAGACTTTGTTAAAGTTCCGGTAATAATGGTATCGGTTGGACCAGACAGAAAGGCCATAGTTGATCTAAGATAAATAAATGAGATTTTATTTAATTTTATTATTTGTTTTTATATTTTATTCAGCATTTTCTGCTGATACTACAAAAGTTGCTTATGCTGTAAGAACCCAGCAACCACCGAAGATTGACGGAACTATGGATGAAATATGGAGTTCAGCAAAACCCATAACAGATTTCACACAATATAGCCCACACTATAATATTGCAACAACTCAGAAAACAGAAGTCAGAATTCTTTATGATGACAATGCTATTTATGTTTTTGCATATTTATATGATACACATCCTGACAGTATATTGAAACAATTAGGTAACCGCGATGATGAAAACTTAAATGCTGATTATTTTGGAATAGAATTCGACACCTATAACAACCAACTTGATGCATATACCTTTGCAGTACACGCATCAGGAGTGCAAGGTGACAGTCGTGAATTTGATGACACATATAATGCAGTATGGGAAAGTAAAACAAAGATCACAGAAAATGGCTGGACTGCCGAATATAAAATACCATACTCTGCTTTACGATTTCCGACTACTGAAATTCAGACCTGGGGAATGGAAATATTCAGAAATATCAGAAGAATTCGTGAAATGGATTACTGGGCTTTACTAAAAAAAGGCGCTGAAAATGATTTAGTTTATTGGGGTAAATTAAAAGGTCTTGAAAACATTAAAGCACCAATGCGTCTTTCATTTAACCCATATATTTCAGGAGGCTTAGAGAACTACACTTACGACACCAGACAAAATTCTACAAACTCATGGTCGTTTGCCGGAGGGCTGGATTTAAAATATGGTATTAATGAAAGCTTTACTTTAGATATGACTTTAATGCCTGATTTTAGCCAGGTACAATCTGATAACAAAATAAAAAACTTATCTGCTTTCGAAACAGTTTACAACGAACAAAGGCCATTTTTTAATGAAGCTATTGATTTATTTACAAAAGGTAATTTATTTTATTCAAGAAGAATTGGCAGAACTCCTCAAGGTTTTTATAATGTTGAGAGTATTTTGGATAGCGGAGAATCGATAAAAACAAATCCCACACAATCTCAGTTATTAAATGCAACAAAGGTCTCAGGAAGAAATAAAAAAGGTCTTGCTATAGGATTCTTTAACGCAATTGTTAACGATACATGGGCTACTATTAAGAAAGTCGACGGTGGTACAAGAAGGGTTCTTACTGAGCCATTGGCTAATTATAACATATTGGTTTTTGATCAGGCACTAAAAAATAACAGTTCAATATTTTTGTCAAACAGTAATTTTACCCGCGATAAAGAATTTCACAACTCTAATGTTACAGTTGCAGGTTTTAATCTGGTTGATAAAACAAATACCTGGTCATTAAACGGTAATGGTGGCATTAGTCAGACATATTACCGTGGTGCTATACCAACAGGAATTGAAAAACCAGTACCGGGTTTTAAATATTCAATTAGTGCCGGAAAAGTAAATGGAAAATTTAAATTTTCATTAGTTAACAATATAGTTAATAATAATTATAATGCTAATGATGTTGGATTAACACTCTACAATAATTTTATCAATAACAATATAAATGTAAGCTATAGCGTCTATGAGCCTTATTGGAAATTTCTTGAGCTTTCAAATAATTTTTCAATTAACAACGGCTTTAATTATTCTACAAAAGATATTTCGGGATTTGGCTTTAATTATAATTTCTGGGGAACATTTAAAAATTATCTTAGTATCTGGTCTAATGTAATGATTACTTTAAGTGAGGCGTATGATTATTATGAGCCCAGAGTTGAAGGAAGATATTTTAAAACAAAAAAGACAAATGGCATTTCTATTGGATTTTCATCTGATTATAGAAAAACCTTTGCTTTAGACGGAGAATTTGGAATTTACGAAACCCCTGCATTTAACGACGAATACAAAGAAATTACTATTTCACCAATAATAAGACTTTCAAATCATTTCTTATTTAAATATTCTTTAGCCGGGAATGAACAAAGTAATGCTAAAGGTTTTGCAACTTTTGCTCAGGATACAATAATATTTGGGAACAGGGATGTTACAACAATTACTAATACTTTTGAAGGAAAATATATTGTAGTTAATGATTTATCTGTAAGTTTGAGAGCCAGACATTACTGGTCAAAAGGAGCATACGACCAGTATTTTCAATTATTAAATGATGGTAGCTTAGCAGAATTAACAAATGATTACGCACAGAATTTTAATTATAATTCATTTAATATCGATTTTGTAATTAGTTGGCAATTTGCCCCAGGAAGTAATTTGAGCTTTGTGTGGAAAAAAGAAATTCTAAGCGAATCAGACGTAATAATTAATAATTTCTCGAAAAACTTCTCGAATACATTTGAGCAGCCACAATGGAATACGTTTTCATTAAAAGCAATTTACTACCTAGATTATCAATACCTTAAAAAGAAAAAGAAATAAGATTTCAATTAATTTCTTCAAAATTTTAATTCAAAATTATTATTCTTATATTTGCACTTCGGCCTCGTAGCTCAACTGAATAGAGCATCTGACTACGGATCAGAAGGTTATGGGTTTGAATCCCTTCGAGGTCACTAAGAAAGCAAAGTTCAATGCGAAGCATTGGACTTTTTTTGTTTTCATACGAGACGGATTTATCCGAGCGAGTATGAAAACAAGAAAAGTAAAATCGTGTAACGAATTTAACTTTGCTTTCGGAATTCGGATAAAAAGGCGATCACCGAAGGTAATCCCAAATAAGGATTGGTTTAGGTACTTGAAGGTGTAATCTTAAAGAGGCATAATAAATATATCAGTGTAGTTAAAAACTACACTGAGGAGTGTGAGAATGAAAACAAAAAAAGGAAAATCGTGTAACGATTTTAGCTTTGCTTTCGGAATTCGGATAAAAAGGTGATCACCGAAGGTAATCCTAAATAAAGATGGAATTATCATTGGAATGAGTTTAATATTATGCTTATTTTATCTTTAACAAAAGATTAACAATATGGAACCCACACTGAGACTGAAGAAAACCATAAGATTAACAAATATAAATACTTTTTAACATTTTTCCTTATATCACACTAATCGTCATACATTTGCACAATAAAAATATTTACATAAAACTATTAAAAAATGAAAACAAAAATTGAATTAAAGGCAAACCAACCTTATGAAGGTAAAATTGGAAACAGAACAACAATTAGAGTAGAAAATGTAACAGAAGAGCATATAACTATAAAAGTTTATAATAATGGAGATTCACATTTTCAAACATTCAACGATTCTCCACCATTACATTTATTAGAATTGCCAA
Organism: Bacteroidia bacterium; assembly: GCA_016218155.1. Taxonomy (NCBI): domain Bacteria; kingdom Pseudomonadati; phylum Bacteroidota; class Bacteroidia; species Bacteroidia bacterium. The sequence goes on along the minus strand of JACREQ010000046.1, from coordinate 192,344 downwards.
TAGACCCAACTAAAAATTACACTAACTTTAGTATAGAATGTGAGAATAATGTTATAGTGTATTTAATTGATGAGAATAATGAAGGACAAAATCAAGAAGACAAATTTGCTAAATTAAAAGAGCTCACAGAAGCTGGAAAAAAAGCTGCTCTTGAAGGTGCTTTTTCGATTCCGAAAAAAGAATAATATTATTAGTTATGCTATAAAAAAACATATAACAATATTTGTGTCGGTTTCCTTTTTCTTTTAAGAAACTTAAACCCATCCATTTGTTCTCACTTCTAAATTACATTGGTCAAATTTTAAGCTATCAATAAAAAAGTAAAATATCTGTAAATTTGTTATTTTGCTGTACTTTGTTACTTGAAGGTGCAACCTTCAAGCACTTAATAACTACAGTGTAGTTACAAACTACACTGAAATAAGGGTAGCATTTTAAATAAAAAAGTCCGTAATAAAATCACGGACTTTAAATATTTAGAATATTAAAACTATTCTTTTGTAATTTTATAAACCTTCCTTTGATTATCAGTTTTTATTGTTACAAAATATGTTCCTGCAGGTTCTTTTTCTAAATTATACACTTTTCTGTTTTTACCTGAAGTAAAATGTTCTTCAGATGACAAAATAACATTTCCTACAACATCTGTAATTGTAATATTTGCTTTACCCGAATTTATCGAAGAATATTCGATTGTTAATTTAGATTTTAAAGGATTTGGGTATAAGTTTATTGATTCAAGTCCATCAATTCCTGCAACAGACTGATCATTATGTACCCTGAAATAAACTTTTGCTTCATCACAAATTGCAGAATGTTCTGAATAACAAATTGAATATGTTAAAGAATCTTTTCCTAAAAATATATTATCGGTTGGAGTATATGTAAGTGTTAAATCGCCATTTATTATTGCAGTACCGTGCAAAGGTATCTGGTTTATTACGGGATTAGAAATTGGAAGTCCAAACAAAAGATCATTAGATAAAATATCAATCTTAACTAAGCTATCATTTCTGACACCAGCTGTATCAATTACTGCAATTGGTCCTTGCAAAACATGTATATATACTTTAGCAAGATCACAAACAGTCGGATCTGAAGTATAACAAGCATTATAGGTAAGAGAATCTATTCCGCTAAATGATGCATTTGGAGTATAAGTTATTGTATTTCCACTTAAAACCGCTGTTCCATGAACAGGAAGATCTGCTAAAGATGTATTTAGAGCAGAAACAGTATAATCATTGTCATTTGTTAAAACAGGAATATCAATATAACTATCAGTTTGAAGATAGATAGTATCATTTATTGCTGAAGGTCCCGGAAAAAATCTGACATTATCAAGATATGCATTATCAAGAATAAACGGGATAATTATTGAAGTGTCTTTTGAAATATTTCTTGTCTCAAAAGTAAGCTCGAAATTTGTTCCTGAATATGAACTTAAATCAATTAAATGCGAAACAAAAGGATCTGAACCTGGAGTTGTAGGATTATAAGTTCCTCCTATTTGGTTACCATCAGCTAAGATTCTTAAATTACTTGCAATAGTATAATCGCTTGCAACACCACCAAGATACTGTGAATAAAGAGTTCCACCATGAGTTTGTTTTAACGAGAATTTTAAATAAACAGAATTCCATGCAACTGCATCAATGCAGAAATTAGCTTTAGCTGATAAAAATGCATTTATCTGCCAAGTGTTAAAACCACTCGGCATTTCTAACAAATTAATATATGTCATTGCATTTCCTCCAGTCATTAACAAACCTTTTGCACTACCAGGAGCATGAGCCTGAGTCTTAATAATGATATTAGAATACCTTGTTGTAATTGGTAAAAAGAAATCCGAAGCATTTAATTCTTCAAAGCCAAGAAGCGTTGTTCCTAATGATTTTATATTTTTAACAACGTACCCAGATTTCATATCATTAGTATTTAAGGTATCAACATTAAAATCTGTCCATGCATCAATTATAAATGTTCCATCTGCTGAAGCATCTAATTTCTGATTAAAAACATAAGTGAAAGTATCTGTAGGGTACATATTATTAGGAAGAATAAACTGTTCTGTTAGTGGACTACCTCCGTTTACTCTGTATGCAACATCAATAGTATCACCAATAGCAAGTGAATCGCATCCAAAGAACTTAATTTTTACAGTTACTGGTTCATTTGCGGTAAGTGAACATGATGATGATGGACTTGTAATTGCCACAACACCTACATCAATATTTTGTTGAAGTAATGTTTGAAAAGTATATCCCATCAGACTATCAGTAAAACCTGTAGTTCCTGAGCCATATTTTACCCAGCAATTTAACGTATGATTACCTAGTGCAGAAGCATCAACTGGCAAAGTAAACTGAACTGCTAATGAATCACCACCAATCCATGGACTAACCAATTTATAATATTCATATACCATTGCACCACCATCAAACTGATATGCTAAAGAAATTGTATCATTTGCAGGTAATGATGAATTACATCCATTATAAAATAACAATGCAGAAACAGCTTCTAATCCCAAACCACACGAAGTTGTTGGTGCCGTAACATCTACAACATATACTTTTTGAGGATCGTAAGGATAGCCAACTCCCACAGCTGCCCATGCATTTGCTGTCTGATATGCTTCATTTGAACAGTTACCATAAATATTCTGTGCTGCCTGTAATGTTGCCTGGTATGCATCATAATAATTTGCAGAAGGTGTTAAAAAGTATGCTAAAGTCTGGTATGCAATATTCTCAGCTGTTGCATGACCTAAAGCTGTAACATTAAATGCATCACCATTATCATTTGTACCCGAACCTCCTTCGCAAAGTAAATAAAACCAATAGTTAGCAACACCTGAATTTGTATGTACACCACCATTATCCATATTATTCGGATCTAAATCCCAATATGTTCCAAGATAAGTATCAGGATTCTGATAATCGTTTGGATTCGACATTGAGCGAAATGCAGATCCGATATCTTCTCCTATTAACCAATTTGGAGTAGCATCTGCCATAAACTCAATACTAGTTCCAAACATATCACTAAAACTTTCATTTAATGCACCTGATTCATCCTGATAAACTAAGTTTGCAGTATGTTCTGTAACAGCGTGCGTAATTTCGTGTCCGCAAATTTCTAGTGAAGTAAATGCTGAATACGTTCCATCGCCATCACCGTATGTCATTCGCTGACCATCCCAAAAAGCATTTGCATAACCAGTACTATAATGTACGTATGATAATAAAGCTGCTCCATTATTATCAAAACTGTTCCTGCCAAATACATTCAAATAATAATCATAAGTCATTTCGGCTGCCCAGTGTGCATTTACAGCAACATCATCAGAATTAAAAAACACACTATCATCTGTTACATCAATAGCCTGAACATAATCTTCGCCATTCTGTGTACTCTTTGTTATAATTCCATTACCTCTTCCTGCTTCTCTTAGCCTATATGCTCCCGGACCTGTTGAATCAATAACGATTGGCTGATTTCCATTATATTTTGTTACACCAACAGCATTAACATCTGTATGCTGAATCATGTTAATACTATGAAGAACTTCGCCATTATTTGCATCAATATAAATATATTTACGAACCAATGGTTTTAATGAATAAATTTCAACCTTATAAGCTAATTTATAAGAAGATGCATTACCTGAAAATTTCTTATCAAAAACGATTAATTCAGGAATCGGATAATAACTTGCATTCGGATCATTTTTTAATTGTTTTAGCATTTTCTGTGATTCGTTATCCTGCCAGACATATTTCTCAGAAGGAACTTCCTGCATTGCTTTATTTAAAGCTACCAATGGAACAATCTGAGCATTATTTGAAACATTAAGACCTTTAACAATCTGGCCATTTGCAGATTTTGCTTTTCCACCTTTATCATGAATAATAAACACAGCACCTTCTACCGGTACTCCCTTATAATATTGTTGATAACGATAATGAGTAAACCCAATTTTATCATTTTCCTGACGGATCATTTTCATTTCGTCGTTAGTTTCTAAGCCAAACTCAGCTTTGTATACAAGCAAAATCTGGTTTCCGGGCATATTAACCTGTGGTTTAAAAGTAATCCATGAGGGACTTCCTTTTGTCCATGCAATTTTTGAAATTGACGGAGTTGAATTTACATTCTTTTGGGAAAATCCTGTATTTGATACAAACAGAATAAACCATGCAAATAAAACAAAGTATAATTTTTTCATGTGTAAAATTTATTTGTTGGGTTAAAGTTATAAATCTTTTTGAAAATTAAATATTTATGTATAAAAAACTAAGACTTAATAAACATGCATTTTCATTTCTTACATAGCTCTCTTATTTTTAAATACTTCACAAATGCTGCATTTGCCGACAATTTGCAAATTACATAACCATAATAACCATCCAAAAATCCTCCCTTAATTATAAAATCGCGAAAGAACTTCCATGCGGGTTGAAATAAGATTCCTAATAAATTTACTTTTCTACCATTTTTAAATTCTGCTTTTGAAGAAATTTCTGTAAATTTATTTATTTGTTCGATATGCTGAGAAATAGAATAATAAGAATAATGCAATAAATCTCCTCTTAAATAACCAATTGTTGCACCTTGTTGTAATTCATACTTATCATGAGGATTAACGCCAGTCCACATGCCTTTTGAGCTATCCCACAGTCTTAATTTTTTATCAGGATACCATCCGCAATGCTTAATCCATTTTCCACAGTAATTTGTTAAACGGTTAAAATAATAACCATCATATTGCCAGTTTGATTTTGCTTCAAGTATTGATTTTTCAAGTTCAGGTGAAAGTACTTCATCAGCATCAAGTGAAAGAATATATTTTGATGTTGCCTGTGTTATAGCCCAGTTCTTTTGTTGAATATGACCTTCAAAAGCATGTTTTACAAATTTTACATTTAATTTGTTACAAATATCTTCGGTTTTATCTGTTGAAAAAGAATCAACCACAACGATTTCATCAGCAATATTCTTAACTGCCTCGATACATCGCTGAATATTTTTTTCTTCGTTAAAGGTAATTATAACAACAGATAGTGAAATCATTATTTATTTAAGATTTACGAATTAGGATTTTGGATTTTATTTATTCTATTATTTTAAACTTTGATATTAGATTCTTCACTTTTCCGCCGCGGCGGACAGAATGACAAAAAGAAATTCGCTTTCAACTTTAAGTACTTTAGGCATTTTAGTCACTTTAGTCACTTTTTTATTCGTGATAATAAATTCGTTTTACTCTTCTAGAAATTCCTGTAAGAATTTCATAAGGAATTGTTCCTATTATTTCTGACATCTTCATAACATCAGCTGCAGAATCAAAAATAATTACTTCGTCTCCCTCATGCGCATTAGCATCCGTAACATCAATCATACACATATCCATACAGACATTTCCAACCGTTGGTGCAGAAACTCCATTTACCTTAAAAACACCGGCGCCATTGCTTAACTTTCTATCCAAACCATCAGCATAACCTATAGGAATTGTAGCAATTAAAGAATCTCTTAACAATACCCCTTTTCTGTTATAACCAACTGTTTCATCAGCTGGAACAGATTTAATTTGTGAAATAACAGTCTTCAAAGAAATAACATTAGTTAGTTTTCCTTTTAATGCATTTCCAGTACAGAAACCATAAAGCCCGATTCCCAGCCTTACCAGATCGAAAGAATAATTTGGAAATCTCTCCACTCCTGCCGAGTTAAGCACATGCTTTAAAAATGGATAATCTAATGAATTTTCAATTTGTTTAACCATCGAATTAAAAAGTTCAACCTGCCTGAAAGTAAAATGATCATCTCTTACATCATCAGTGGAAGTAAGGTGAGTAAAAACAGATCTGACTTTCAGCCATGGATTCTTTTTAAGTTTAAACAAAAGTAAATCAATTTCAGACTCCTCAAAACCCAACCGTTTCATTCCAGTATCAAGTTTTATATGAACATTTACATTTTGTTTTCCTAATCGTTTAACTTCAGTCTGAAACATCTGCATAATTCTTAAATTATACAATTCAGGCTCTAAATTATATTCAAGCATTGCCTCAAAACTCTCGGGTTCTGGACTCATTACCAATATTGGCATTGAAATACCACCCTGACGAAGCTCTACACCTTCATCAGCATAGGCCACAGTTAAGTAACTTACATGCTCAAACTGAAGTAAATTTGCAATTTCAAACAAACCACTGCCATATGAAAATGCTTTAACCATTGCCATTACTCCTGTTCCTGGTTTTAACAATGATTTATATGCATTTAGATTACTTACAAAAGCATTTAAATTTACTTCAAGAACAGTTTCATGTGCCTTTTGTTGTAATCTTTTAGAAATCTTTTCAAATTCAAACTTTCTAGCACCTTTAAGTAGTATTGTTGAATTATGAAGTTTTAATGATGCCAGATTCTGAATAAATTCAGAAGACGAATAATAGAATTTCTTATTTACTTTAAATTTATCTGAAAATCTTGAGATAGCTGTTCCGATACCAATAACCATGTCTACCTTATGATTGTTTACCATATCGGAAACTTCTGAATACAAAATTTCTTCGTTATATCCGCTTTGCAAAATATCAGATAAAATTAAAATTCTATGAGGATGCTGATTCTGCTGACTTAAAAGATGGAGTGCAATTCGTAAAGAAGCTAAATCTGAATTATATGTATCATTAATAATTGTACAATTATTCAATCCTTCATTCATTTGCAAACGCATTGCAACAGGAGCAAGATTAAGAATTTGTGTTGAAATAAATGTATGATTATAACCCAGAGCCAATAAAGTTACCCAGCAAATAATTGAATTCTCTATTGAAGCATCATCTGTAAATAAAATTTTTATTTTTTGATTTTCTCCTTTAAATAATCCCTCAATAAAAGTTGTTTTTTCTCCTTTTTCAATTTTTAAAATTTGCAGATCAGCTTCATTGCTTTTTCCCCATGTAAATGGTTTTATACCATTTTTTTCGCAATAAGCAGGAACCAATTCTGAAATAGCAGGATAGTCATTACAAAAAATAAGTGTTTTAGATTTCTCAAATAACTTTAATTTTTCTACAACCTTTTGTCGTGTATCTCCAAAATTTTCCTGATGTGCAGGACCTACATTTGTAAAAATTCCTAAATCAGGGCGAATTACTTTTGCAAGTCGCTCCATTTCATTTACTTTAGAAATACCAGCTTCAAAAATTCCCAGCTGATGTGTTTCATCCATCATCCAAACCGACAATGGTACACCAACCTGACTATTATAACTCCTTGGATTTCTGACTATAATTTTTTCCTCTTTCAACAATTCAAAAAGCCATTCTTTTACAACAGTTTTACCATTGCTGCCGGTAATTCCAATTACTGGGTAATTAAATTTTGACCTGTGAAAAGCTACCAAATCCTGAAGTGCAAGTAGTGTGTCAGAAACAACTATAAAAGTAGCATCGGTACACAAACAAGCAGGAATTTTTGAGACAATAAAACAACGAACTCCTTTTTGATATAGATCTGGTATAAAAGTATTTCCATCATGCCTATCACCACGAATTGCAATAAATAAACTCTCTAATGGAAATGCAAGATTTCTGCTGTCAATTAAAAGTCGATTAATTATTACATCACCATTTCCATTAACTTTTCCTCTTATTATTGAGGCAATCTCGCTTGCGGAATAATTTGTCATGCTACTTTTTATGAGTAATTTTTACATAGCAATCACGACACAATGGCTCATATTCCTGAGTTTCGCCTAACAGAACTAATTTTTCACTTTCTACTTTTCTGTAAGAATAATGAGCTAAATTACCACAATGCATACAAATTGCATGAACTTTAGTTACATACTCTGCTGCTGCTAACAAACCAGGCATTGGACCAAATGGTTTTCCAAGGAAGTCCATATCAAGACCGGCAACAATTACTCTTACTCCATTATTTGCTAACGCATTACATACATCAACCAAAGCATTATCAAAAAACTGAGCTTCGTCAATTCCCACAACATCAACATCACTAACTAATAAAAGAATATTTGAAGCTGTATCTACAGGAGTTGAGTGTATTACATTTTCGTCATGTGAAACAACTTCCTCAACGGAGTATCTTACGTCAATTTTAGGTTTAAAAATCTCAACTTTTTGTTTCGCAATTTTTGCTCTTTTAAGCCTACGAATCAACTCCTCTGTTTTACCTGAAAACATAGACCCACAAACTACTTCAATCCATCCCTTTTTTGGACCTTCGCTTCCGGTTTTTTCTAAAAACATGCTAAAAATTCCTCAGTTTATTTCAAATGATTAACTTTACAAAAATAAAAGAAATACAAAGCCATTGATACTTTAAGATGTTAAAATTATGAACCAGAACGAAAAAATCAGCCATATTATTGAAACGCTTAACGAAGCAACAGCATTAATTGCTAATAACAATTGCGAAAATATAAATAATATTGACAAAGACCTTGCTTTAGGAAAAATAAGAATGGCTTATGATTTCCTGTTAAAGGTTGAAACAAAAGAAACAGCTATTAAGATTGAAGAACCAAAAAAAATAATCGAAAAAGAAATTAAAGTTATTCCTGTAGAAGAAAAGCCAGTTGTTGAAATAATTGAAAAAGAAATTATTAATCAACCTGTAGAAAAATCTATTGAAAAAGTACAGGAAATAAAAACAGTTGAACCTATTGTGATTGAAGAAGAAAAGAAAATTGAAGAAATTCAAGCTCCTGTGCAAACTAATATAACAGTAACTCAGGAAACCTCTATTGAAAAAAAGCAAATTGAAAAAGTTGTAGAAACAAAAACAACAATATCTACCGGTTCAAAAACTATTGCTGACCAATATCAGGAAACAAAAGCAAAAACTCTTTCAGAAAGTTTAACAAAAACTGTTAAAGATTTTTCTACTACTCAACAATTAAAACCGATTAAAAACCTTAAGTCAGCAATAAGTATAAACGACAGAGTTATGTTTATGCGCGATATATTTTCAAATGATTCGGCAAAATACACTGAAACAATAGACAAAATTAATGAAATGAGTAATCTTGATGAAGCTATGGAATTTATAAATAAAACACTGAACTTTAAAACTGACTCTGACTCATTTAATAAATTTCTTGAATTAATTTATCGTCGTTTTGCAGGCAGTTCACCTATTGAATAATACAATGCAAATAAAAAAAACATTTTCTGCTTTACTATTTTATTCTGTATTTTGTTGTATCATCTTTTTAAACTTATTCCCAGCTTCGGGACAGGATATAAAATATGCAAAACAAGTTCTTGCCAAATTATGTTCTGAAGATTTTCATGGCAGAGGCTATACAAACAATGGTGATTTTAAAGCTGCAAAATTTATAGCTGCAGAACTAAAAAATATTAAAGCCTCAAAAATTTCAAAATCGTATTTTCAGGAGTTTTATATGCCGGTATGCACTATAAGTGACCTTGGTATTTTAAAAATCGATTCTGATACTCTTAACTGCGGTACCGACTTTGTTATTTATCCTGGATCAAAAAGCTGTTCCGGTAAATTTCCATTATTCAGAATTGACAAACAAAGTGTAAAAGATCTTTACAATAAAAACCTAATCAAAAGTTTTATTGTTATTGATACAAGTTTAACAAATGACAAATCGCTAAAAGAAATCATTAGTGAAATTCGTCATAAAAACCCGATGAATGCTAAAGGAATTATTACTTTAGTTGCTAAAAACACTGTTCAGGTTGAAGATAGCGAACAAAGAAGCTGGGTGCAAATGGAAATTACCTGCTCAAGTTTTCCCGAAAATGCAAAAGAAATTTTGCTAAGCTTTAAATCAAATTATATTGAAAAATATAAAACCAGAAATGTTATTGCCGTCATACCCGGAAAATCCGATTCTATCATTGCTTTTTCAGCACATTATGATCACCTTGGAGAATTAGGGAACGCTTTCTTTCCTGGTGCAAATGATAATGCTAGTGGAGTTACAATGTTGTTAGATTTATGCAAAACATTTTCTAAAGAAAAACCACGCTATACAATAGTTTTCATGTTTTTTACAGGAGAAGAAATTGGTTTAGTCGGTTCTCAGTATTTTGTTAGCCATCCTCTTGTTGAGCTTAAAAAAATAAAGTTCCTATTAAATATGGACCTTTTAGGCAGTGGAGAAGATGGAATTACAGTGGTAAACGGTTCTGTATTCAAAACCGAATTTGAATTACTAAAAGAATTAAACAATAAGAAAAATTATGTACCAGTAGTAAAAGTAAGAGGTGCTTCAGACAACAGTGATCATGCACCTTTTTATCATTCAGGAGTAAAATGTTTTTTTATATACGCTCAAGGAAAAACCGGTCCTTACCACAACCCTGCCGACACACCTGAAAACCTTAGCCTAGGCAAATACGAAGAATTAACTAATCTGATGATAGATTTTGTGAATAATTACTAATTGTTATAATATTCTGAATGAAAAAAATAAAAAACATATCACAAAATAAACCTGTTCAGATAATATTTTATTATTCAATTATTTCATTTATACTAATTAATATAATTGTTTTTAATTCATGTTCATTTTCTTCTAAAACATGTAAAAGATTATTAAACGAATCGATTAATAAAAGCTATGATATTGTTGTTGTTCCAGGTGTTCCATTAGAGAACGAAAAATGGAGTTTAACAATGAAAGCAAGAGTTTATTGGTCAAAATTTTTATACGACAAAGGCATTGCAAAAAACATTATGTATTCAGGATCCGCAGTTTATTCACCATATGTAGAAGCAGAGATAATGGCTTTATATGCCGAAGCTATTGGCATTCCCAAAGAACATATTTTAGTTGAAACAAAAGCTGAACATAGTACAGAGAATATTTACTATTCTTACATGAAAGCAAAAAAACTTAAATATTCAACAATCGCACTTGCTTCAGATCCTTTTCAGACAAAGCTTTTAAAACGTTTTACAGAAGAAAAGGTAAGTCCTGAAGTAAAGCTTTTACCTATTGTTTATGACAGTTTAAGGACAATGGAAGCAAAAATGATTGACCCTGCAATAGACATCCAAAAAGCTTTTGTTAAGAATTTTATTTCCTTACCCGATCGCGAAAGTTTTTTTGTAAGAATGAAAGGCACACGCGGGTTGAGCATAGATTACAACGCTTATAAATAAATTATTTATGGGCAAAACAGCAATAAAGGATTTAATATTTGTTGGAATTCAGGCAGTGCTTTTATTAATTTATTTTATTCCTTTAAATCTGATTGAATTTCAGCTAAATTTTATTTTAAGAATTGCTAGTTTATCAATATCAATTATTGGGTTAATTATTATGTTTTTTGCATTTATACAACTAAACAAAAATCTCACTCCATTTCCTACTCCTATTGAATCAGGAACATTAATTCAAGCTGGATTATACAAATATATTCGTCATCCTATTTATACAGGAATAATTATTTTCTCGATTTTTTTTGGAATATTTAATGAAAGTATATGGAATATCTCAATTAGTATTGCATTATATATTCTTTTTTATTTTAAATCAAAATATGAAGAATCTCTGCTTAAAAAACAATATAAAGATTACGATAATTATATGCTAAAAACAGGAAGATTTTTTCCATTTTTATAAATTGAGTTTTATTTCCAAAAATTATATATTTGTATCAATAAAACATTTACGTTATGAAAAAGGCATATATTTTTTTAATTTCAGTATTAATAATTAGTTTCATTTCTGCATTTACTCTTTCAAATGAAGTAATAACAAAAATTGGTTGCTCAACTGAAGAAGCAAATAACACAATATCTGATAATTTTATTTTCGGAAACTTAAATGTTCCATTTTGTAATAATGTATTTAAAACAATTCCTGTTAATGAGCGGGCAGCTGTGGTTAACCAACTATTTGAATATATTAAAGCATATGTAAATTCTGATACTTTTAAAGAAAAATATAAAATAGAACACGAAAACATGAAGCCATCTGAACCAAAAATGGAACAGATTGAATCATTAGATGATCAGGCAATACAGTTACAAAAGGTGTTGGAAGAACAATTAAATAATCCATATCTTACTCCAGAACAAAAGGAAGAATTAAAAAAGAATATGGAAACTATGAAAGAGACCACTTCAAGTCCTGAATATAAACAACAAAGTGCACAATTAATAGAAGTTCAGAAAAAAGCAGCAAAAGAAGAGTATGATATAAAGATAGCAGAATACAAAACTGAACTTGCCGAATGGGAGAAATTAAAAGATCTAAACACCATGCTTAAAATAAGAATTCAAGCCTTTCTTGATTTAACTTCAAATATAGATTTTAATGCAAAACTTGTGAAAGTAAATAATAAAATGCAATTTGAAAATCCGGAATATCAGGAAAAAAGCGGATACTGGAAAATGTGCTTCCGTTCCGGAAAAGAAACAATTACTACTGCAAGAGAATGTGCAAATAGGTGGTTAAAAGAAATTAAATAAAGATTTATTTTTTAGCTGTTATATTATATATGTATACCCTACTAGGTGTTGCAGCAAATAGTTTATTTTGAATAAAACATAATTGAGAACGATCAAGATTGTTGCTAACAAATCCTTTTAATGAACCATTATTATTCAGCACATATATACTTCCATCTGAAATTGAATTTGAAACCCATATTTCATCATTTTTTACTGCAATACCAAAAGAGCTATTTATCCCATTACTATAAGTATTAATTGTACTTGTAATTCCACCATTTACTGGATTAATTTTTTCAATTTTAAGCCAATAGTAATTTAGATATATTTCACTATTAAAATATGAAATTCCCCATACACCATAATCTGTATTAAAATTATTTAGTATTGCACCGTTATCTGGATTTATCTCACGAATAAAATTACTTCCAGTACCTGAAGCAGAGTATTGCAACCATAAATTCGATCCATCAAAAGTTAAACCTCCTATAGGCTCATATCTGTCATTAAAGAATAATGTATCAATAATATTATAATTAACGTTATCCAATTTAACTAAAGATATTTTATCATTATCATAAAACCCTCCTAGATCTAATCTATAAGCCAACCATACATTACTACCATCGAATGTAATACCATTAATAACACCTAAATCAGAATGCCCTGCAAAATTTGATTCCAAATTTAAATTATAAATAAAGGTATTTGAATCTGTTAATACATGAAGTACATTACTCCCTGCAATTTTACCCATTTCATCCATAACAAATACCCTATAATAATAATTACTATTTGGTGAAATACCACCGCCCATTACTGTGCTATTGGTATCAAGATATGCAGTATCTGCCCTACTTGTTGAAACATGAATTAAGGTACCAGTAGTTTCATCTAAACCAGAATTATAACCTTTATATATCTTATATTCCCGAAATCCTGTATCAATTGACAATGTCCATTTTAATGCTACAGAAGAATTTGTATGATAATTACAATAAAGTATTACAGGATCTGGCAAACTAACATTTACCTCTTGTGTTGATTTTGTAACATTAACGCTAACAGTCCTCTCAACGATTCCATCTGAAGTAGTTTGAGATACTTTTAGTTTATAATTTCCAGCTAAAACATTTAGAATCTCATATTCTCCTGTTATCGTAGGCACTACATTATAAACATTTTGTGAATTGAATAAACATACATTCGCACTCTGTTCAGTAGAAATAATATTTGTAATTTTTCCATAAATTTTGCCCGTTCCAACTTCATTAGAGTTTTCTTTCTTACAATTTAAAAGAAACAATAATAATACTGAAACTAAAACTATCTTTTTCATATATTAATAATTAATATAAATTAGTTATACTCTATAATTATCACAAAACAAATATAATAAAAATTATTTACATTTAGTTTATCTAAATAACATTATTCACTTAGTTAAAGATTCAATAATTATATTTATCCCCTTGGTCTGTCATAAACATCAACATCTTTTACTTCGCCTTTATCAATAACAAATCTTATTAGTGTAATTTGTTTGTGAAATCCATAATTTCCTGCAGCACCCGGGTTCATAAAAAGAAAATTAAATTGTTTGTCGAACATTACTCTTAGAATATGAGAATGCCCGGTAATTAGAAGTTTTGGAGGATTTGTTCTTAAAACAGGTAACAAATTTTTATCATAATGTGCAGGATATCCACCTGCATGAGTAATAAGTGTATCAACGCCATCACATACAAATCTTATAGTTTCAGGGTAAACTAGTCTTAATTTATGATCATCAATGTTTCCATAAACACCACGCAATGGCTTAAAAGTAGCTAACTTGTCAGCAGTTTGCAAATTACCAAAATCGCCTGCATGCCATATTTCATCACAATTAAAAAAAAATGTATACACAGCTTCGTCAACCGAACCATGAGTATCAGAGATTAAACCAATTGTTTTCAATTAATTTTAAACTTTTTTACTTAACTGTTAAATGTAATATGTTTTTTTAATATTTTCGCATAAAGAAAAATAATTCATGCAACTATTTTACAATCCGGATATTTCGGGCAATACTATTGAACTAAGCGAAGAGGAATCCAAGCATTGTACCCGAGTTCTCAGATTAAAAATTGAAGATGAAGTATGGATTACAAACGGTAAGGGAAATTTATATAAAACAACAATTATTAGCGATCACCAAAAAGCTTGCATATTAAATATTGAAGAAACATTCGAAAATTATGGAGCAAGACCTTATAAACTGCACATTGCAATTTCACCTCTTCAGCATGCCGACAGATTAGAATGGTTTATAGAAAAAGCTACAGAATCAGGAATTGATGAAATAACCCCCATACTTTGCGAACGCAGTGAAAGAAAAAATGTAAATATTGATCGACTTCAAAAAGTAATGATTTCGGCAATGAAGCAAAGTATTAAAGCAAAATTACCAATATTAAATCCGCTAACAAAGTTCAATGATTTTATTAAAAAAGATTATAACATTACAAAAGCAATAGCATATTGCACAGATGAACGCAAACATATTGCAGATTGGTATAAAAAAGGTTCTGATTGCTTAATTCTAATCGGACCTGAAGGTGATTTTTCTCCTAAAGAAATTGAATCTGCATTGAAAAATAACTATACCGGAATCAGCCTTGGGAATAGCAGATTAAGAACGGAAACAGCTGCTACAACTGCATGCTTCGCAATAAATTTAATAAATCGCACATAATAATTTTCACTTCTAATTCGCACGGTGTGACCAAAAATCACATATTTGCAATTTTCAGAGCAACATTCATCCCATCCATTGCTGAAGAAACTATTCCACCTGCATATCCGGCACCTTCACCACATGGGTATAATCCTTTAATTTGAATATGTTCCAGTGTTTCTGGATTTCTTGGAATTCTTAATGGTGATGATGTTCTGCTTTCAACTCCAACCATAATTGCATTTTCTGTTAAAAAACCTTTTGCACGTTGTGAATAATTCTGCAAAGCTTTGCTTAGATTTTCGCTAATAATTTTAGGAATCCAGTTATGCATGTCAGAAGATTTTACTCCGGCAGTATAAGAAGTTTCGGGCAAATCAGATGATGTTTTTTTCTGAATAAAATCAATTATTCTTTGTGCCGGAGCTACTATTCCGCCACCTCCGTAATAAAAAGCCATTTGCTCAAAATATGACTGAAACTCCAGTCCTGCAAGTACTCCAAACTTTTTAAACTCTATCAAATCATCATCTTTTATTTCTGTAACAAAGCCCGAATTAGCATATGGTGAATTTCTTTTTGAAGCTGACATTCCATTAACAACTATTTCTCCACCAGCAGTTGCAGCAGGAACAATAAAACCTCCAGGGCACATACAAAAAGAATATACTCCTCTCCCACTTACCTGTTGAACTATGCTGTAAGAAGCTGCAGGAAGTAATTCGCCACGATTAAAGCCATGATATTGAATATTGTCAATAATGTTCTGAGGATGTTCAATTCTGACACCCATTGCAAAACCTTTAGATTCAAGTAAAATGTTTTTTGCAAATAACATCCTGTAAATATCTCTTGCAGAATGTCCGGTTGCCAAAATAATATCAGAAACAGGAAAAATCGAATCATTATTTAACAATATGCCATCAACTTTTCCATCTTTTATTAAAATTTCTTTTACTTGTGTATTAAAATGAAACTCTCCTCCAGCTTCAATAATCCTTTTTCTGATATTCTCAATTACTTTTGGCAATTTATCAGAGCCAATATGCGGATGCGCCTCATAAAGGATATTTTCATCGGCTCCATGCAAATAAAACAATTCTAAAATTCTGTTTACATTTCCACGTTTTGAAGCTCTTGTATATAATTTACCATCAGAAAATGTTCCAGCCCCACCTTCTCCATAACAATAATTAGATTCTGCATTTATTTCATTATTCCTGTACATTGTTGCGATATCACGTTTTCTATCATAAACATCTTTACCTCTCTCAAATATTACAGGTTTTAAGCCTAATTCAATTAGTTGTAATGCAGCAAACAAACCGGCAGGACCTGCTCCGACAATCGCAACTTCTTTTGCATTTTCTACAATTTGTTGATTAAAAAGTATTTTCTCAGGAGAATACCCAGGCTCATCAATAACTACAACAAATCGCAACTGAACTTTAATATCTCTCTGACGGGCATCAACAGAACGCTTCTCCAATCTTATAAATGAAATTTGCGATTTGTTTATTTTTAGTTTCTTGGCAACATAATCCGAATAAGAATCAGATTTTGAAGCATCTGAAGGAGAAAGAACTAAATCAACCTGCTGAATCATTTACCACTTCTTCGGTTTAAAAATTTAAATACTCTAATATCACTTCCTTCAAAAGTCATAGACACCATAATCATTTTACTGTTCATTCTGTCAATTGCCTTTGAATACTGAGTTGGATCAGGTACAAGTACATTATTAATACCAACTACATATTTTATTTCTAACGCAAACTTAAAATATTCAAGAAAAAAATCGGTACCAAAGCCAACTTCATAATAATAACTTGTTCTGCTTAATTTAATTTTAGGTTTATCCTCTTCCTTAACTTTCTTTTGTGCAGCAAGATCAATTTTAAAACTCATACCACCAATTAAATACGGACGAAAGTTTGTCATTCTTTTTCCTTTATATTGAAACAATAATGGTAAATCAAGATAAGTAGATTCTATTTTCATTACATGGTCAATATATGTTACTGAATCTTTTTTAATCCAGTAATGTAAATCGCGTTGACCAAAATTTAAGCCTGGTAAAAATCTAAGAGAAAAACTTTTATAAAAATTATAATTAGATACGATATTAATATTTAAACCTACATTAGGCTTATTTTCAATAGAATAAACAGAATCTATTGCAGATGTTAAAAATTTTCCGGAATTATGAATTGTAAAATCCATTTGATTAATACCAAGCGACATACCAAAGTGCAAAGGCATTATATCATACTTAGGTAAATTTAATGGTCTAATAGTCTGACCATAAATTCCACCTGAGAATAAGCAAAGAATTAATATTATGAATTTTGAATACTTACGCATATTTCAGCAAAGATAGTAAAACGGACATAATCCGAAATTATTTTGATGCAGTATAAATTGTTGCAATTCCCATAGATAATGTTTTTGCAGTAACATTTTTATATCCCAAAGAAGATAAATTCTTCTTCATCTCATCACCGCTAGGAAACTGCTGAACACTTTGAAACAGGTACTTATAAGCAACCTTATTTTTTGAAAATAATCTGCCAATTAAAGGAAGAATCTGACCAAAATAAAATCTAAATAATATACCGAGTAAATTATTTTTTGGCCTCGAAAACTCCAGTATTAAAAATACCCCGTTGGGAGCAAGAACTCTATAAATTTCTAATAATCCTTTGTTAAGATGCTCAAAATTTCTTACCCCAAAAGCAACAGTTACTGCATTATAAGTATCATTAGCAAAAGGAAGGTTTTCTGCATCAGCCTGAAGCAAATCAACAATCTGTTGCTTCCCCAATTCTAATATTTTCTTTTTGCCAACCTCAAGCATTTCTTTTGAAATATCAACTCCTGTAATCTTTTCAGGGTTAAGTTTTAGCATAGCAATAGCTAAATCGCCAGTACCTGTAGCAACATCAAGAATTTTTTTAGGAGAATAAGCTGATAGAATTTTAACAGCTTTCTTTCTCCATACCTTATCTGTATTTGCAGAAAGAAAATGATTTAGAAAGTCATACGATGGCGCAATGTCATCAAACATTGTTGCCACATTTTCTTTGTTTTTTTCAACAATTAATTTTTGTTCCAATATTAAATAAGCTTTTCGATAGCAGTATCGTACACTTTTTTATGATCTCTAATAAATCCATATGACACATCATCAACTCTTAACTCGCATTTTGTTACGTGACCAAGAGCCATAAACCCGATTTTCTGATCCATCATAAAATCAATAAATGCATCTTCATGCGCAGGGTTTACAGACACAATTACTCTGCTTTGCGATTCACCAAATAAAAATGCATCAGCACGGATTTCAGCGTCTGTTGTTATATCAAAACCAAGATTATTTGGCATTGCTGATTCTAAGAGCGCAGTATAAATACCTCCTTCAGAAACATCGTGCGCAGAACTTATCATTTTATTTTTAATAATATAAGCAACAACTTGCTGAACTTTATATTCCATTTCTAAATCAAAAGCTGGACAAGGTGATTTTTTTATGCCATGATATTTTACAAGATACTCTGAAGAAGAAATATCTTCAACAACAGGACCAAGCAAGAAAATCATATCGCCTTTACGTTGAAATGCAAGTGACATTACATTATTTTTATCTTCCAAAACACCTAACATTCCTATAGTTGGCGTTGGAAAAACAGGCTCTATTGTATCACCAATTGATGTCTGGTTATAGAAACTAACATTACCACCGGTAACAGGTGTTCCAAATTTTGTACATGCTGCGCTCATCCCTTTTATTGCACCCGAGAATTGCCAAAAAACTTCAGGATTATAAGGATTACCAAAATTAAGGCAGTTTGTTATTGCAACAGGAGTTCCACCGGCACAAACAATATTTCTTGCAGCTTCGGCCACAGCAATAGCAGTTCCTTTTTCAGGATCAGCATATACATATCTTGAGTTACAGTCAACTGTTAAGGCAAGTGCTTTATTTGTTCCTTTTATATTTACAATACCTGCATCAGAAGGAATATTTGTTGCCATATTTTTTGTTCCAACCATTGTATCATACTGCTCATAAACCCAACGTTTAGATGCGAGTGTTGGTTCATTTGTTAACATTTCAGCAACTTCTCTTAAATCTTCAGGTTCTTTAACCTGTGATATTTTAAATTTCTTAAGTTCTTTAAAATATTTTGGTTCTTTACTTTCGCGTTCATAAACCGGAGCACCACCACCAAGAACGAGAGAATCGGCAGGTACATCAGCAACTAATTCGTCATGAAAATAAAAATTTAATCTGTCTTCTTTAATTACTTCTCCAATAATTGCACAATGTAAATCCCACTTTTTGAAAATAGTTTCTACTTCACTTTCATGTCCTTTTTTTACAACCACAAGCATTCTTTCCTGAGATTCTGAAAGAAGAATTTCCCAGGCTTCAATATTTTTCTGACGAAGTGGAACTTTATCCAGATAAATTTTCATTCCGCATTTTCCACGAGCCGACATTTCTGAAGTTGAACAAATAATTCCTGCGGCTCCCATATCCTGCATTCCAACAATTGCATCAGTTTCATTTAGCTCCAGACTTGCTTCTAAAAGCAATTTTTCCATAAATGGATCACCAACCTGTACACTTGGAATATCATCAGCAGAATTCTCGTGTAAATCGGCACTTGCAAATGTAGCACCGTGAATTCCATCTTTTCCAGTTGACGAACCTACAATATAAACAGGGTTACCTACACCACCTGAAGTTGCAGAAATAACTTTTCCTTTTTTTACAATACCAACCGACATTGCATTAACTAAAGGATTAGCATTATAGCATTCATCAAAATAAATTTCGCCACCAACTACAGGTACACCAAAAGCATTTCCATAATTACCAATACCTTTTACAATTCCTTTAAGTAACCATTTTGTACGATCCAAACTTAAATCACCAAATCTTAATGAATTTAACTGAGCAATAGGACGGGCTCCCATTGTAAAAATATCGCGATTAATTCCACCAACACCTGTAGCAGCTCCCTGATATGGCTCAACTGCAGATGGGTGATTATGGGATTCTATTTTAAAGGCACAAGCCAAACCATCACCAATATCAACCAAACCTGCATTTTCTTCGCCAGCTTCGGCAAGTAAATGTTTTCCTTTACGTGGTAAGGTTTTCAATAATTTTATTGAATTTTTGTAAGATGCATGTTCCGACCACATTACCGAATAAATACTTAATTCGGTAAAATTTGGCATACGTCCAAGATTTTTCTTAATCTGCTCTAACTCTTCCGGTAATATTCCAAGTTTCTTTGCAGTTTCCAGGTTAACTTTCATTTCAGCCATAAACTAATTAATTCTTAATTTAGAAAACAAAAGTAGAAATTAAGATGCAATTAATAATGCAATATTGTTTAATAAATTTATTCAGAATTGAAATACAAAATAAGTCAATGTATATACCTGTATTTATTACACATATAACTATTCAAAAAATCTTATTAACTTAATTATTTATTAAATGCAATTCATTTAATTATTACAATCTTTGTAAAGTTTATTGTAAAATAAAAATGACTTTAAGAGTTAATACCGAAGAATTTTTATCGTTTTCATATCCGATTTTTGATGTTAGATCACCTATTGAATTTGATAAAGGACATATTCCTGGTGCAATTAATTTACCTTTATTTTCTAACGAAGAAAGAGTATTAGTAGGAACAGCATATGTTAATCAAGGTAAAGATGAAGCAATAAAAATTGGCTTAGAAAAGGTTCAATCTAAACTTGTTTCTTTTGTTGAAACAGTTAACAATATTGCAAAGGGTGATAATATTAGGCTTCATTGCTGGCGCGGAGGAATGCGCAGTAAAAATATGGCATGGCTACTTGAAACTGCTGGTTATAATGTTTATATTCTTGAAGGTGGTTATAAAAATTACAGACAATTTGTTAGAACCTATTTTGAGAAACAGTTTAAATTAATTGTTATTGGTGGTATGACAGGATCGGGAAAAACTGAGATTCTTCATTACCTAAAAGAAAATAATGAACAGGTTATAGATCTTGAAGGACTTGCTAATCATAAAGGTTCCGTTTTTGGTCATTTTGGACAATTGCAACAACCAAGTACAGAACATTTTGAAAATTTGCTTTTTACAAAACTAAAAAATCAGAAAACAGAAAAGCCAATATGGATTGAAGATGAAAGCCTTACTATTGGAAATATTTATATACCCAGACTATTTCATGAACAAATGCAATCTACAGAATTTATTTTACTTGAAAGAAATATAAACGACCGTGCCGAAAGATTAGTAAAAGAATATGCACATTTTGAAAAAGATTTATTGATAAGTGCAGTTCAAAGAATTTCGAGGAGAATTGGTGGCGACAAAGCTCAAGTGATAGTTAACTATTTAATAAATAATGATTTTTTTAATGCTATTTTAACAATATTAAATTATTACGATAAACAATATTTATTCAGCCTAAAAAGACATAAAAATAACAATGTGAAAGAATTAAACATAAATAATCTTTCTGTTCAGGAAATTTGCAACAAATTAGTAAATTACAAAAAAATAAATAATGGAAGAAATTAAATTAACACAATTTAGTCCTGGCTCCGGTTGTGGGTGCAAGATATCTCCAAAAGATTTAGAAGAAATTCTAAAAAATATAACACCAATAATTAACGACAATAGATTATTGGTAGGAAATTCTACAAAAGATGATGCAGCAGTTTTTGATTTAGGAAATGATACAGCAATAATTAGTACTACCGATTTCTTTACTCCAATTGTTGATGATGCATTTGACTTTGGATACATAGCTGCTATAAATGCTTTAAGCGACATTTACGCAATGGGTGGAACACCAATATTAGCAATAGCAATTCTAGGTTGGCCACTTTCAAAAATTCCTGCCAATATTGCAAAAGAAGTTATTAAAGGAGCTACTGAAGCATGCGCTAAAGCCGGTATAACAATTTCCGGAGGTCATAGTATAGATATTCCAGTTCCTGTATTTGGCCTGGCAGTTAATGGTATGGTAAATAAAAATAACATTAAGCAAAACTGTACTGCAAAATCAAACTGCTCACTTTTTATTACTAAACCACTTGGAATAGGAATACTTTCTACAGCTCAAAAAAAGAACCTTTTAACAGATGAAGACTTAAAAATTGCTTTAAACTCAATGAAAACATTAAACAGCATTGGCTCTGAATTCGGAAAAACAGATGCTATAAAAGCTATGACTGATGTTACAGGTTTCGGGCTTGGTGGACATTTAATTGAAATGTGTGAAGGAAGTAATATAAATGCCGAAATAAATTTTAATTCATTACCAATATTTGAAGGAATAGAAAAATATATCGACAATAATACTATTCCAGGAGGAACAACAAGAAATTTTAATAGTTATGGAAGTAAAATTTCTGCAATGTCTGAATTTCAGAAATTAATTATTTGCGATCCTCAAACTAGCGGTGGTTTACTAATTGCTGTTGAAGAAGCGAAAGAAAACGAGGTATTAAAGATTGCTGCAACAAATAATATATTTATTAAACAAATTGGAAGAACTATTGAAAGAAAAACAAAAGATGATAGTCATTATATTTTCATTAAATAATTTTAGTTACTTTTGATTAAAGAATTTAAAAATGATTTCTAAGAAAGCACAATATTCGCTTTATGCATTAACATACCTTGCAAAGAAATATGAGCACGGTCCAGTATTAATAAGCGAGATAGCTGAAGCTGAAAAATTGCCGAAAAAATTTTTAGAGACAATACTGCTTGAGCTTAAAAACATGGGTATTGTTAGCAGCAAAAAAGGAAAAGGCGGCGGATATTATTTAATTAAGAAACCTGAAAATGTAAATTTCGCAGAAATAATACGATTTTTTGACGGCGCTATAGCCTTACTACCTTGCGTTACCTATAATTACTATGAAGAATGTAATCATTGTAAGGATGAAACCACATGCGGTGTAAGAAGTGTTGTTAAAGAGATAAGAGATAAAACAGTTGCAATTCTAAAAAATACTACTCTCAAAGATATTATTGATAAAGAAAAAAATAATATTTGATTCCAAGACCTAACAGGTTTTAGAAAAAAATAATATAATTATTCCATATTTGCATAATTCAATGGATAAAACCAAATTTGAAATAATATTATACTGTAAGGACCAGCAAAAAAGCAGAGATTTTTATTCAGGTATTCTTAATAAGACTCCAATACTTGACGTTGCCGGGATGACTGAATTTCAATTAACACCTGAAGTTAAATTAGGGTTAATGCCAGAAAAAGGAATAGTGAAAATTTTAGAAAATAAAACTCCAGATCCTGCAAGTGGAAATGGAATACCCCGTTGCGAACTTTATTTATATGTTAACGATCCTGAATTTGAATTTAATAAATCTATTCAACATGGAGCAAAAGAAATCAGTATGGCTACAATCCGCGACTGGGGCGATATTGTTGCTTATATTTCAGATTTAGATGGACATATAGTTGCTTTTGCAAAAAAAATATAATCTTTGTATTTATTATTTATACAAAGCTCAATTATACAAACATGTACCGATATATTTACATCCTAATATTTATACTTTTCTGCACCAATGCAAATGCATATAATATTGATAGTTTAAAAAATGCTTACAATATTTCAAAAGGTATAAATAAAGTTGAAACTGCAATTAAAATAGCTGATGAATACTCAGAAACAGACTTTAATCAAAGTTTAAATTATATTGACCAAGCTTTAAAAGTATCATTAGAATTAAAAAATGACACATTAATAAACAAGTCATTATTATCTAAAGCAACTATTCTGTTCCGAAACAAAAAGAAATCTGAAGCTTTATCAACAATGAATTTGGCACTAACAGAAAGCAAGAAAGCAAGAAAGCAAAAGACAAAAATTTAGAAGCAAAAACATATCAAAAACTAGGTAAATTAAATAATAAATTAGGAGATTTTAACGGTACTGTTAAATCTTTAAATCAATCAATTTACTTATACGGTTTAATAAAAAACAAAAATGGCTTAGCCGATTCATATGATTTGTTAGGAGTATTATATTATGAAAATGAAAAGTATCCTGAAGCAATTGATAAATTAAATAAAGCAATTTGTTATTACGATTCCATTTCTGATAAAACAAGAAAAGGCAAATTATTAAATACCATAGGCAATATATATAAATTTCAGTGTAATTATGAAATTGCATTAAAGTATTATCATCAAAGTTTAAATTTTTGTGAGAAAATAAAAGATTCTTCAGGTATAGCAATTGCACATATTGGAATTGCCAATGTATTTATAAATTGGAAGAATTACGACAAAGCATTGGAAAATTATAAGATTTGTTTTCAAATTAGTAAAAATATTGGAAAAAATAATATTATGTCTTCGGCTATGATTGGAATGGGAAACGTTTACAAACAACAAAAAAAAGATAACGAAGCCATAAAATCATATGAAAATTCTTTAGCAATAGAAAAAGATAATAATAATCCAGAAGGAATAGCTCTGGCTTTATTAAATATGGGAGATGTTTATTTTAATCAAGAAAATTACTATAAAGCTTTAACAAATTACCAGAATGCATTAAAAATTGTAAAAAGTATAAATAATAATATTAGAGTGTCTCTTGTTTTATTACAAATTGGACAAACATATCAGGCAATTGGGAATAATGCTATTGCAGAAAAATATTATAAAAACAGTATTGATGTAGCTACTAAAATTGACTATAATCAAGTTATTTTAGAAGATTTTAAAAACCTGTATTTATTATACAAAAAACAGAATAGGCTAAGCACTGCTATTGAATTTTATGAAAAATATAACAATTTAAAAGATACATTATTCACCACTGAAAGTCAAAAACAAATAAATGAAATTCAGACAAAATACGAAACTGGAAAAAAAGAACAGGAAATACAATTATTGAATAAAGACAAACAATTATCAAAATTACAAATAAAGCAAAGTCAGGACGAAATTAATAAACAACGTATACTAATATATTCTATAGTTATTGTTTTAATACTAATTTCAGTATTCTCTATATTACTTTTTAGATTATATAAAGAAAAAAAGAAAGCCAATAAAAAACTTTCCGATTTAAATCAGGAAATATTAATGCAAAAAGAAGAAATCATCACACAGCGCGATGAAATAGAAGCACAACGTGATATTGCAACAGAACAACGGGACTTGATTTCTAACCAAAAAAATGAGATAACAGATAGTATATATTATGCAAGAAGAATTCAGCAAGCATTGCTTCCTATAACAATTTACCTAAACGAAATTCTTGACGATTATTTTATTCTTTTTAAACCAAGAAATATTGTAAGCGGTGATTTCTATTGGGCAAGAAAAATTGGAAACAAAACAATCATTGCAGCGGCAGATTGCACTGGGCATGGAGTTCCTGGAGCATTTATGAGCATGTTAGGAATTGCATTTCTAAAAGAGATAACTAACAAAGGGATTGTTAAGCCCGACATAATTTTAAACGAACTAAAAGAATTAATAATTTTATCTCTTCACCAAAGAGGTATGGAGGGAGATACAAAAGATGGAATGGACATTTCATTATGTTCCATTGACAAAATAGAAATGCAACTTGAATTTGCCGGAGCAAATAACCCTATTTATATAGTCAAAAATGAAGAGTTTAAAGTAGAAAGTGAAGAAATTATTGAAAAACAAAACTTGCCAATTTCCAACTTTAAACTTTATGAACTTAAGGGTGATAAAATGCCTATTGGATATTTCAGTGAAAATTACGAAGTCTTTACAAATAAAGAGGTTACAATTACCAAAAACGATATGGTTTATTTATTCTCTGATGGTTACGCCGATCAGTTTGGCGGAAAAAACAATAAAAAATATAAATATAAAGCTCTTAAGGAATTAATAACAAATAGTTCAAATTTAAATTGCAAAGAACAAAAAGATATAATCTCCTCAGAATTTGAAAAATGGAAAGGTAATTTCGAACAAACTGACGATATTTTAGTTATTGGAATCAGAATTTAAAATTAATCTCTATTAAGAATTTATTATTAAATAAATACCGTTTGTTTAAACTTTTTACAATTTGATCGATTAAGCATAAATCATAATAATAAATAAACTTAGCTTTGTATAAATAAAAATTAAAAACATGAAAAAAATAATTTTAAGCATTTTATGTTTTATCTCATTAGTTGCAATGAGTCAGCAAGAAGCCCGATTATTAAGATTTCCTGCAGTAAATGGCGATAAAATAGTTTTCACATATGCTGGTGATTTATATACTGTTTCAACAACAGGTGGTGTTGCCAGAAAACTTACAACTCATAAAGGATATGAAATGTTTCCGCATTTTTCACCGGATGGAAAATGGATTGCCTTTTCAGCACAATATGATGGAAACACTGAAGTTTACGTAATGCCTTCTGAGGGTGGTGAACCTAAACGATTAACTTTTACTTCTACTCTGGAACGTGATGATATTTCAGACAGAATGGGACCAAACAATATCGTAACATCATGGACAAATGATGGTAAAAAAATCATTTATCGATCACGCAAACAATCATGGAATGATTTTATAGGTCAGCTATTTCAAGTTTCTATTGATGGAGGAATGTCAGAACAATTGCCTTTACCTGCAGGTGGTTTCAACAGTTTTTCTGCTGATGGAAAAAAGCTAGCTTTTAACCGAGTAATGCGCGAATTCCGTACCTGGAAATACTATAAAGGAGGAATGGCTGATGATGTATGGATTTATAATTTTGACACAAAGAAAACAGAAAACATTACTGGTAACATTTCACAGGATATTTTTCCTATGTGGTATAATAATGAAGTTTATTTCTGTAGTGATCGTGACAGAACAATGAATCTCTTTGCAGCAAATCTTGACACACGTCAGACACGCAAAGTAACATCGTTCACAGAATACGACATAAAATTTCCGACGCTTGGTGACGGAAAAATAGTTTTTGAGAATGGTGGTTTTATTTTCTTATTTGATATCAAAACACAAACCCAAACAAAGGTCACAATTTTCATAAATGATGATAATTTAAATGCCAGAAACCAGTTAAAAGATGCTTCAAAAAATATTAACGATTACAGCATTTCGCCTGATGGGAATCGCATTGTATTCTCGGCTCGTGGCGATATCTGGACTGTTCCGGGTAAGCAAGGAATAACAAGAAATCTAAGTCAGAGTTCAGGGTCACACGAACGTTCATCTGCATGGTCACCCGACGGAAAATGGATTGCATTTCTTTCTGATGCAAGTGGCGAATATGAAGTTTATATTCAAAAAGCAGATGGAACAGCAGACCCTGTTCAATTAACAAAGAATGCTGACACATACAAATTCTCTGTTTTATGGTCACCGGATAGTAAAAAAATATTATTTAACGACAAGAAATTTCGTTTACAATATGTTGAAATAGATTCTAAAAACATTGTTCAAGTTAGCCAGAGTAAAACATGGGAAATAGCTGATTTTGCATGGTCTCCGGACAGTAAATGGATTTCATTTTCTGACAAATCCCTTACATCAACAATGGCTCAGATATTTTTATATAACATAACTTCAAAGTCTGTTTCTGCATTAACTGACAGTTGGTATAATTCATATCACCCTTATTTTAGTGTTGACGGTAAATATATGTTTTTCACTTCTGATCGTGATTTCAACCCTACATATAGCCAGACAGAATGGAATCATTCATATTCTGACATGTCACGTATTTACCTTATAACATTACAAAAAAACACTCCTAATCCGCTTGCACCAACTAATGACGAAGTTGATATGAGTATACCTGATAAAAAAGCCGATGAAAAAACATCTGCACCTGATGTAAAAATTGAAATTGATGGAATTCAACAACGTATTGTAGCAATACCAACAAAATGCGGAAATTATTGGAATATCAGTCAGATTGGAGACAAATTATATTATCAGTACTCATCAACAGAAGAATCAGACAATACATTAAAATCATTCAGTTTAAAAGAAAAAAAGGAAACTGTATTAGGACAAGTTAGAAGCTATGAGATAACAACAAACAATAAGAAAATGTTAATCAGTAAAGATGGCAAATATTATATAATAGACATTCCATCTTCAGAAATTAAAACTGAAAAACATGTTGATCTTACTGAGATGTCTACAATGGTTGATAACAAAGCTGAGTGGAAACAGATTTATGTTGAAGCTTGGAGGCAAATGCGTGACTTTTTCTATGACCCAAACATGCAAGGAGTTGACTGGAAAAAAATGCACGACAAATATGCAGTTTTAGTACCATTTGTTAGTAATCGTAACGATTTAAATTTTTTAATCGGTGAATTAATTGGCGAACTAAATATTGGTCATGCATATACAGGTGGTGGCGATAAACCTAAATCAGATAAAATATATACCGGATTACTTGGTGCTAAAATAACAAAAGATGCTTCAGGATACTTTAAAATAAATAAAATTCTTGAAGGGCAAAATTGGGATAATAATCTTCGATCACCTTTAACTGAAGTAGGCTTAAACATTAAAGCAGGCGATTTCATTACAGCTGTTAACGGAAAATCGGTAAAAAATACTCCCGACATTTATACTATGTTATGGAATACTGCAGAAAAAGAAGTTGAATTAACAATATCCACAGCTGCAAATGAAGCATCAACAAGAAAGGTTTTAGTTATACCTATTAAAGATGAAAACCCTCTTTATTATTACAACTGGGTTCAGGAAAACATTAATAAAGTTAATGAAGCAACAAATGGTCAGGTTGGTTATATTCATATTCCTGATATGGGAGTTGAAGGACTTAACGAATTTGCGAAATATTTTTACCCTCAACTAGCAAAAAAAGCTTTAATTATTGACGACAGAGGTAATGGTGGTGGTAATGTTTCGCCTATGATTATTGAAAGATTAAAACGAGAGCTTGCATTTATGGGAATGGCAAGAAACCAGACTGAAGGCAGTACCAACCCTGAACAAATGTTAGTCGGACCAAAAGTTTTACTTGTAAATAATTATTCGGCTTCCGATGGTGACCTTTTTCCTTATCAGTTTAGAAAAACAGGTTTAGGAAAAATTATTGGTGTGCGTACATGGGGTGGTGTAGTTGGAATACGCGGTTCCTTACCTTTTATTGATGGTGGTAATTTATCCAAGCCTGAATTCGGACATTACGCTGCTGATGGAAGCAATTGGATAATTGAAGGTCATGGTGTAGATCCTGATATTATTGTTGATAATGATCCTGCAAAAGAATTTGCCGGTGAAGACGAACAACTAAATAAAGCAATTGAAATTATTATGCAGGAATTAAAAGACAAACCAATGGAAAAAGGCAAGATACCTGCGTTTCCTGATAAGAGTAAATAATTTTTAAGTATTATGTTATAAAGCGGTGCAATAAAATGCACCGTCTTATTTATTTTTTCTTATTACAGCTAAAAGAATAACGTAATCCTAATTCTACTTTCATATTAAAAAAAGTATTAGGGTTGCGTGGATCAGAAAAATCCAGAAACTCAATACCAGAAACAACTCCTTTAATTCCTGTAACAAATGAAAGATTTTTAATAAATACATCTTTTATTTCAGCCTGAAATACAAATCCGAATTCTGATTGAAAATTCTTGTCATCGTACTTAAAAAAAGTATTATATCTTAAATCTTTTGGATTATAAAACCGTTGAACAGTGCCTAACCTTCTAATATAATTAATTCCGATAATTGGTCCAAAAGAAATTCTTGAGTTATCATTTTCATAAAAATTCTTTAATCCAAAAACAGCCAGTTCACTACAAAGCATATTAGAATATTGATTATCATAAATCAAATCACCGGTAATCTCATCATTATAACTATAAATTACAGTCTTATAAATATTAGAGTAGTCATAACAAATTCCAAAACGTGTTTTGCCAAATTTATGAATATATTCACCACCTACACCCATTGCTCTGTTATATTGAGGATTTGAGCTTACAGTAAATGAATAATGTCCCGAAATTTCCTGAGCATTAAGAGTTATTGAGAATAAAACAAATGTTACAATAAGAAAAAGATTTTTAGGTTTCATAGTGATTTGATATTTATATTATCATCCTTAGTAAAGCGAAGGCTCTGATTATAATATGCTACACTAGATTCTTCACTTCGTTCAGAATGACAGAAAAGTCAGAATGACAGAATGGTATTATGTGTTATCAATTTCCCAAACTGTGTCAATTATAGTTCCATCAACCCATTTAACAACTGCTACAGGCTTATTGGTGAACTTTGGCTTATCGGGCACACCACAGATAGCTTCAGCTTCCTGTTTTAACTGTTCAATTGTTTTAATAGGCAATTTGGAATTTTTCATTTTCTCGATTAAATCTTTGCGTAAAGGGTTAATTGCTATTCCACGTTCTGTTACAATTACGTCTATTAATTCACCGGGACCACAAATTGTTGTAACCTCATCACGTACAACTGGCATTCTATCACGGAAAAGAGGAATTGGCAATATTGTACATTTTGAAGCAATACAATTTTGCCACCCGCCAATACCATGTAACAACACACCATCAGAATGTGTAACAACATTTGCATTAAAGTTTACATCAACTTCAGTAGCACCAAGTATAACAACATCTACCATTGAAGCGAAATTTCCTTTGCCGTGGTAATTATAGCTTGTAAACGGACTGGTATTTACATGCCCTTCATTCTCACGCATTGAACGCACGCCTTCTAAATCGAATGTTTGTCCATCAAGAATATAATCAAGAAGACCGTCTTCTAACATTTTTACAAGATATTTATTACTTCCTCCCCTCGCCCATCTCGACTTCATGCCACGCTCACGAAGAATTTCGGCAAAATAAATACCTATTGAAAGTGCTGTACCACCAGCTCCTGCCTGAAATGAGAAACCATCTTTTATAATTCCTGCTTCATCGCAAAATTGTGCAGTCCACTCTGCTAACAATAAACGATCGGGGCTTTTTGTAACTTCTGTTGTACCGGAAACAATTTTCTCCGGAATACCTACTTTATCAACAACTACAACATGGTCTACATAATTTCCCTGAATCTGCCATGGGTAACAAGGAAAAGGAACAATATTATCAGTTACAACAATAACTTTATTTGCATATTGTGAATCGGCTAATGCAAATCCTAACAATCCACACGCAGCCGGACCACGATCACCTGTTGCATTACCAAAAGCATCAGCAGTTGGAGCAGCAATTACAGCAATATCGATAACAACTTCGCCATCCTGTATTGCCTGATAACGTCCACCATGAGAACGAAGAATTCCCATTCCTTTCATTTTCCCCTGTGAAGTAAAACGACCTAATGATCCATTCATACTTCCTTCGATATGATGAATTGTACCATCTTCAAGGTATTTTATTAAAACAGCCTGGCATTCAAAAGAAGCAGATGGAACCCATACCAAATCTTTTACACCAAGTTCTTTTGCAATATCAAAAATCTGAATTGCAACCAAATCTCCATTACGAAAATGATGATGTGTAGAAATTACCATACCATCGCGCAAACCGGATTTTATTAAGGCATCTTTTAAAGTTGCAACAGTTTTGTTTCCATCATCAGGAAAATCGGAACACGAAACAATCTGAGGAGCATATTTTCTTCCTGTTGGCTTATGTTTGCCCACACCCATATATGGAACCTGTGGAACTCCGTTTACTTCGGTTGGAACTAATCGTCCCAATGCATTTTTTACAAAATTAGCTGACATGTTGTTCTTCCTTCCAATTTTGGTTAATTTTTCCTGTTTTTAAAGCTAAATCTATAGTATTCTGAGCACGTTTCACTACCGGTGGATCAATCATTTTAGTTCCTAGCGATACAACTCCCAAACCTTTTGCTGTTGCTTCATCAAAAGCTATAACAATCTTCTTTGCTTTTTCTATTTCTTCGGTTGCAGGAGCATAATTTTCGTGAATCACTTTTATCTGACGTGGATGAATACAGCCCATTCCATCAAAACCCAAAGCCTTTGATTTTAGCACATTGTTTTTAAGACCTTCCATATCCATAACATCAGAAAAAACAGAATCGATGGGCTGAATACCTGCAGCACGACAAGCGTTTACAACCTGACTTCTTGCAAATAAAGATTCTATTCCATCTGCAGTTCTTCTGGTTCCTAGATCGGCTGTATAATCTTCCAAACCAATTGCCATTGCAACAACATTTGAAGCAGCAGTAGCAATTTCAAATGATTTAATAACACCTAATGCACTTTCAACAATTGGCATAAGCCATATATTTCCGGTAACATTATATTTTTTCTTAATATTTTCTATTTTGTTATTTACCTGATGAATCTGATCGGCACTCTCGCACTTTGGCACTAAAATCAAATTTACATTATGAGGCACAATAAAATCAAGATCATCTAATCCTTTTGGAACCTGATTAATTCTAACCATTCTCTCGGCTCCGTAAAAATCAAGATTTCTTAATGCATTTCTTACCAAAAAACTGGCTTCAAATTTTTTATCAGGTGCAACTGCATCTTCCAAATCTAAAATAATTCCGTTTGGTTTATGAACACCAGCATTTAACATTAATGATGGGCTATTTCCCGGAAGATATAATCGCGAAAACCTGTTTTGATCTTTGGCT
Source organism: Bacteroidia bacterium (assembly GCA_016218155.1). Classification (NCBI taxonomy): domain Bacteria; kingdom Pseudomonadati; phylum Bacteroidota; class Bacteroidia; species Bacteroidia bacterium. Next base: position 159,450 of record JACREQ010000046.1, on the reverse strand, counting down.
GTCTGGTAATTATTCTGCTCAAGAAATGGCAACAAAAATTCTTTATCAGTTTTTATTAGTTGCTTTATTGTTGCCTCAATTCTGGCAGCAATTACAAAAAGTAAAGCACCGGTATCTTCAATTGTTATTTTGGCATTTTTAATTTCAAAAAAAGCAAGAATTTCATTGGTAATTTGCAAAATTGACTTACCAAACATAAGCTTTACCTTGCTTTCGAGAATTATTTCAATTCCACCTGTTTTAGTAATTTCTATACTTACAAAACAATCGGACCGAACTCCTTTACCTTTATTTCCCGATGATGCTATTGTACTCATTTTATTGTCTTATTATCAGATTATCAGAACATTTTACATTAAAATAATACTGAGCGAAGTTAAATAAAATTATGTGAATAATAATTCTTAAATTTATATCATTAAACATAATATTAACATTACTATTAAACTAAATAATTATATGAAAACAAATGAAATGTTTATAGAATTTGAAAGCAAATTTGGTTACACAGAAACTATAGAAAAATTAACTGAGACTATACTAGCAAATGAATGGAAAATGCCTGCTGTTCATGATTTACAGGAAATATTAAAAAAGAGTGGCAAAGATGTTTTACCAATTAAAGTTCTGGAACTTTGTAAATCGAAATATTCATCACAATTACTGGAAAAAGACGAATTAAGAAATGTATCAACATTAATGCCTTGCAGAATTTCGGCTTATGAAAAAGATAATGGTAAAACTTATATTTCACTAATGAATGCAGATTTACTTGCTAAACAAATTGGTGGAAAAGTAGAAGAAGTAATGGCACAGGCTTATAGTGAAATTGAGAAGATTGTTGAGGGGTTTAGAAAGTAGTAATAAACAGGTTAAGGATTAAAAAATCCTCAAATATTATCGTCGGGATTACAACTATTTCAGCGAAGCTAAATCCCGACGAGCAAAAATTACAATTATGTTTAAATTAAATGGGTTATATTTATAATTTAAAAATATGAACAACAGTTTAAAATATATTTATTTATTAAGCATATTATTAATTGTATTATTAAATGGATACTCACAACAAATAACATTTAATAAAGTATATAATTATATTAGTTTAAATGCTAATTCCATTGCTTTTTCTGTGCAACAAACAGCGGATTCTGGCTACGTTATTGCTGGAAAAGTAAGTATAACTAATGGAAATCCATGGAATCAAGAGGTTTTAATTATTAAAGTAAATAAATATGGAGATACTTTATGGACAAAAACTTCTGGTGGATCATTGGCTGATATTGCTTATGATATCGAAAGAACTTCTGATGGTGGTTATATTGTTGCAGGCATAAAGGATTGTATTGTTAATACGATAAATTTTAGCATTATTGGTAATATGTGGATTTTAAAATTAAATCAGAATGGTGATACACTCTGGACTAGAACATATGGTGGACCATATAATGACTATGCAAATTCAATTAAACAAACTGCTGATGGTGGTTATATTGTTGCCGGTACAAAAAACAATACTGGAATAAATTCCCATGGTGACATTTGGGTTCTTAAATTAAATCAAAACGGTGACACAATCTGGACAAAAACTTTTCATTTTTCAAATTATTTATCAGAAGCAAACACTATTTTTGAAACTAATCAAGGCAATTATTTTTTGGTTGGTTCATCAGCTATAGGTTCATCATCAATTGCAAAAATTCTAGTTTTAAAATTACAGAATAACGGCGATTCCATTTGGTGTAAGAAGCTCAATGGATACATTGGAAATGATGTTATTCAAATTGAAGATTCAAATTTAATCGTTGCAGGCCGTGGTAATCCGGGTGGTTTAATTTATAAATTAAATGCAAGTGGCGATATTATTTGGACAAGAAACTGTCCTCCAGATCAAGGATATTATTTCCAGATAAATTCTTTAACAACAGATACTAGTGGAAATATTATTGCCATGGGAGAAAAATCAAATACTTATGATCAAATTGATTTATGGTTACATAAATTATCAACTAATGGTGATTCTTTATGGACTAAATTTTATGATTTTTCTATGAAAGATCAAGGCATGAACATAAAAAATACTAATGACGGTGGTCTTATCGTTGCAGGCAGATCAGATGATTATGCATGGTTATTTAAGTTAGACGAGAATGGAAATTTAACTACAAATAACATTTTAGATAATAATAATTTTAATGTTTGGAATTATCCTAACCCTTTTTCTAATTCAACAACAATATATTATCAAATACCATCATGCAACAATAAAATGGTTGAAATTACTATTCTTAATAGTATGGGTAACATTATAAAAACTATTAATAGCAATTCAAATGAAAATTATGTTTTATTTGACTCAAATGATTTACCATCTGGTATATATTTTTATAAAATAAGTACAGAAAATACTTCAATTTGTAAAAAAATGATTTTAATAAAATAATGCAAGCACGTGCTTGCATCTTGTGAGCAATTGAATAACTTTCAATTAGATTATAGACTAGATTTAGCTTCGCTAGAAATTGTTCTTCACGGAGTTTATCCTGACGAAGGAAGGGTTCATAATGACATACTACTTTTTTTGTCATCCTGAGTGTAGTGAAACGTAACGAAGGATCTAGGCTGAGAACTTGAACCATACACTAGATTCTTCACTTTGTTCAGAATGACATTAAACCTCATCCTTTTTAGGCATTTCTTTAATCATTTTAAAGCAAATGAAAGCAATAATAATTGCTACAAAAGCTATAACAACCCAAATAAAAAGAGGGTTATAATAAAATGGTTTATTTTCTTCTTGTACAATTTTTTCAATATTAGATATATTTCCTGTTGTTAATTGAGGTAAATTATCCGGAATACTATCTGTAAAGAATTTAAGATCGTAAATTGGTGGATTAAGTTTATCATTTCCGAATTTTAAAGTATAAACACTCCCCTCATTTAAATTTGCAATAACATAATGATTTAATTCAAAAGCGTTAACTTCTTTTATTCGCAATGGTTTATCATCAAAATTCTGAATTATCAGATATAATTCCTTTGCAGGAAATGCCGAAAAAGTAATTACATTTTCAGAGTTTGAAGTAATTTTAGTTGGTTTAATTTCTTCATACTCTGATTCAGCTTCACCTTTTACGATAACACTTTTAACCAACGATATTGAAGCATCTCTGAAATAAAATTCAGGACCATCAACAACAAATTGCAATTTATCTATATATTGTTGCTGATCGAAAGAAATTTTTACTATACTTTGTTTTAATGTATCTGTCTGGGAAATTTTAACATTATTAATTTGCGAATATTTTCCAGTCTCAACTGACCAGTCATAATAACCTGCTTTTAATATATTAATAGGATTATCGAAATAATCGTAAATTAACAATTCATAATACTCATAATTAGATCTCGGAAAATTTAATATCCTGATTTCAGAAGTATTGTCATCATTATAAAAGGACTGAAAATAATAATGTTCTTTTAATGCGTACCATTCTTTCTGATCGTCACTGGCATTAAGAGTTAGCCATTTTCTAACATCAGCATTTTTTATAACTAATGAGAAATTTGTTATTTCATTTTTCTTTGGATTATGAATAACCAATCTTGTATAATCGTACCTGTGCTCTTTCTTAATAATAGTGTACTCTTTAAACATTTGTTTGTACAAAATCGGTTTTTCGGAATACTGAATATACGGCACTTCATTTCCGATACTATCATAAATTCTTAAATCAGCCAGATCAGATTTTATTTTTCCTGAAATTACCGTACTTAACAATATCTCATTAAAACCTGTCTTTTCTACTTTTGTAGTTTTGCTTTCCCACTTAAAATCCTGTGAAGACAATGAAAATACAGAAATAATATTTAAGAAAACAAAAACTATAACAATATTTCTAAATAGTGATTTCATAATTATTTTTTTATAATTCCTTTTCAGCTTTAGATTCTGCTTCTTTATTTTTAATATCATCTTCTAAAATCAATCTTTTTAGTTTCTGATACATAAACGAAATAACGAGTAACAATATACCTAAAGAAATAAACGCAATAACTTTACCTCCTTCATTAATCCCTCTAATATCCCATGTAAATAGTTTGATTAATGTTACAGCAAAAACAGATAATGAAATTATTCTAAGCATCTGGTTCTTATTTTTCATTCCTAAAAACATTAATACAAAGGATGTCAACCCCCAGAAAATAGGGTAAGAAATTTTTCGCGATTGCAATAACATTGCTTTTATAGTATGTGTTGCATCAACCTGAGTTAACACAGCCAAATGGTCGAGCTCCGAACTTCCAACAAATAGAAAAACAAATACTCCAAACCATAATGAAATAATACTCATTGCTGATTTATTCCCATAAAGATTGGAATAACTTCTCCATATCATGAATATAATTCCTAAAACAAAGATCACACTCAAATAATGGAAAAGAAATGGGGTTAATGACAATTCTTCGCCTGTTATGTATGTATCTCTTGTCAGTGAGGTTTGGAAATTAAAGAAAATCATATAGAATATAGACACAAAAAATCCAATTCCCAGAACAATATTTTTCAGAACTTCTTCTTTTCTGTAATAAGACCAGATTAATAATCCCAATACATAAGCTAAATGAAAAACACCAAGGTAAACATGTCGCACACACAAATATTCAATATTTTGCCATAATTGATACTGAATTTCTAACAATAATCCTAGATATAAAAAAAGAACTAATATAGGTAACAATATCCATCGATATACCTTAGTTCCGGTTTCTATATATTTTGGTATTGATGGTTCAAACCTTAGTAAATAAATATTTAGAAATAACGAAACAACTACAGCCATACTTGTAATAAATGCTTTGTTAAATATTAAGGCAAGTGGCTCTGTTAGGGCAATACCATAAAAATCTGCATCTGCTTTGGTTAAATATTTATCATAATAAATGTAAATATGCGACCAATCAATTACCAGACTTATCAGCATAAGAGGCATTAAAGTAACTGCTGCAAGTTTAATAATTTTAATTCCAGATTTTTGGGAAAACCATAACAATAAAGCAGTCTCAGCAGCCCAGAATAATGTTATATAACTTCCATCTAACTGAATAGGTGCTGTTAAACTAACAAATGTTAGAACAAATCCTATTAGCAAATAAATAAGATTGCGGTCAACTTGCTTACGCTTGTATAAAAGTAATGCAAAAAGCAAATTAAATAATGCAATAGCTATAGTAAATATACCCTGTAATCTTGCTGATTGAACATTATTAAGAATTACCATACCGGCAGCAAAAAACATAAAAGTATTAGTTAACAGTATAGTTATTTCACTCCAATTAAATTTTCTCTTTTCTTTAATGTTATTAATAATATTCATAAGGAAGAAAATGGCATAAAATACTGATCCAAATATTAAAGCACCTAAATATGGAGGATGAGCCTTCTCACTTACCTGATAACCCAACCAACTACCATAAATTATTGTAGTAAATGCAAAACAAATAACATTAAGCCAATACCAGTTTTTAAAGTATGATAAAACTAACATACCTACATTTAGAATTATTAGGTAAGAAAATAACACTATGTAGTTACCATCACCAGTACTTACAAACAAGGGAGTTCCAAACCCGCCAACAATAGCAATAATTGCTAATATTTGTCGGTTATAAGCATGTGATAACAGTACTGCAAAACCTGTAATTACAACCATTATAGCAAATGCTGCAGTCTGCGAAAATAAATGATAACTCTGAAATCCAATTGTAATAGTAAAATATAATACAGCTATTCCACCTCCAACAAGAATAGAACTAAATGTTTTGTATGATTTTCTTAATTTATGAGCCAATGTAATTAATGCACCACCTGCTAAAATTCCAATAGCAACTCTTCCAACCTCATTAATCCAGTTTCTGTCAATTGCATATTTTACAAAAAATGCTAATCCCAATACCAATACACCAATACCAATAATACTTAACAAATGCTCACCAATCCATTTCTCAAGATCAGTTTTTGGCTTTGGAGTTTTTGTAACTACTGGTTTAACAGGGCTTGCAACCGGCTTAACAGGAGTTTCTATCTTATTTTGAATTACAGGTTCTTCCTTTTTAATAACTGGTGGAACAATAATATTTTCCTGCTCTTTTTTAATTTCTATTACAGGAATTGGTGCCTGCTCCTTAATAGGTGGAGCAACTACCTCAATAACAGGCTTAACTATCTCAACCGGCTTAACTATTGGAACTTGCTGAACTACAGATTTTATATCCTGCACTACTTTAGCATTTCTATCTTTTGCTAAATCTGTTCTGAGATCTGTAATACTTTTATTTATTTTACCTACCTGAGAACTTACCCTTATCATAAATATTATTACAAGTGCAAGTATTCCCAGTAAAAGCATTACCGATAAACCTATAAAAAATTCTTCCATAGCTAGCTTTATTAGTTTGTTTGTAAACAAATATACAAATTTATTAATACAGTACTAATTGGTTTTAATAGTTATAAGAATTATTAAGATTTTTTTCATTTTATAATAAACCTTATTCCATATAAAAAAATAGTTGCCGGATAAAAATCCGGCAACCACCAATCAAAAATGAAAAAACATACCTAAAACCTACCTAATTATCAATTTTACTGATTTAGCATTATTTGCTGTTTGAATATTAGCAATGTACATCCCTTCTGATAAATTAAAATCAACCAAATTAATTTTATTTTCCCTATCAGATAATACCTTAGAATATTTTGTAATCAATCTTCCATTTAAATCATAAATACTTATTATTATATTTTCATTAACTGAACTTATTATAATATTTAAACTTTCATTATTCTGAAAAGCATTTACTGTATTATCAGTTACATTGCAATTTGTGGTTACAATTCTTTCATCCATAACATCAGCTATTCCCGAAAAATCTACCTGAGTCAACCGATAATATGCAACTTGATTTTTAGTTGAATTATCTTCAATTTGATAATTTATTATTTGATTGGAATTTCCACTTCCTCTAATTTTTGCAATCTGCGAAAATTTTTCTCCTTCATACATTTTCTCTACAATAAAATAATCACAATTTGTTTCAGTTACTGTTGACCATTTTACAGCTACCTTATCATTGTCACATTCTGCACTAAATGACATTAATTCAACAGGAAGCGGATTATTAACTGTAGCCGAACCTAACGTAAAAGGACTAAATGTACTAACAACACCAGATGTAACTGAACCCAAAGTTGAGTTTCCAGTAGTTGCAGTAGAGCCGGCATCAGTCCATTTTGAACCATCCCATCTTGCTACTCTTATATCATTTACCAGAGAAACTCCACTTAAATTATCCCAATTTAATGTAACGTTTACATTACTACTTCCATTTGTTCTATCTAAAATCCAATACTCTTTTACACTAACATTATTAATACCAACACCTAATAAATCTACAGAATACAAAGGATCTGGATTATCTTTATAATATATAGCAGTAAAATTATCTGTAATATTTCCTGGAGCCGAAATTCCTATCGGAGCATATTTTCCGCTTTTCCCAATTGGAAAAACAAAAGCATCATTTCCCACCTTTCTGCAATTACCATTAATATAATTCGAAGTATTTGCTCCGGTTACATTTGCATTATCATTTATAATAACTTCATTAGTTCCAGTATTTAACAAACCAACTGTAAACGTTAAAGTTTTATTAATAGCAAAATACCCGGTACCAATTAAAGATACACCATTAGTGTTATTTATTGTAAAGCTGTAAATATCATTATTACTGCTACCTGAAATATTACCATTACTGGAACCAGAGAAAGTAATTGTTTCTGAACCCTTGGTATAAGTTCCATTATTAATAAAGTTTCCATTCTGAATTTCCAACGAGGTAGTACTAACAAATTCAATTTTCCCGCCAGCAGTAATTTCAACACCCTGTGCCTGTATTTCATTTGTTAAAACAAATGACAAGCAAATTGCAATTAATATCTTAAACTTTTTCATAACATTAAATTTAAAAAAGTTTATTATTTAGAAAATTCGGTACGACTGCCTTCAGTATCCTTTTCATAATGGAAATCAATTCCTAGTAATCCTACTTCGTTTGCAAATGTATCAGATGCATCTGCTGCTTTTCTATATAATCTACATACTAAAATGGTACTAATACCCAATCCCGTTCCGCTTATTGTAGGAAAAGAAGTTATTAAATGTTGTCCAGTTCCTGAAGGAACTCCAATAGCAGCTATTACAGAGTTTGCAGTTAAAGTTGTAGTTGTTGGAAAATTACCACCAATTGCTGATACAGTATATTCTAAACCCCAAACCACATTAGTGCCAGACGGTGTACCAGTTGCAGTTGTCCAGTGAACATGAGGATTAATATCACTACCTAATTTATATCCGTGTGGAATTTGTATAGTAAAATATACTTCTTGTTCAGAAGAAGCCGAAAACATCCATAAAAAAACACCCTGGCTTGTACCACCTGCATTCTTTTTAAATGCTGATGCACCAGAACCTCCCCAAGAAGGAGGATTACTTCCACCTCTGCTAGTTGCATCAGGATAAATCATTATATCATCAAAAACAGTAGCAGCTCCATCCATTCTTAATGTTCCATCAGCTTCAATAACAAAATTGTTATTTATTTTTACTTCTTGTGCAAACATTGTTGTTGCTGTTAGAAGTATTGCGATTAAAAATATATTGCGTTTCATAAAAAGATAGGTTAAAAATTACTTTACAAAGATGGGGTCATTGCACATGCAAAAAAAAGAGTGATAAAACGGATTTTGATAAAATTTTAACGGGTATTATTACTTAGTTTTTTTTGGTACTTTATACTTATATCTTAATAATAGTATAACATTACTTTAAAGAAATAAAATAATACAATTTTAAAACATAAAAAAATATAGTATTTAATACTTTTAATTTAGTATTTTAGCTGAAATATTAAATTAACATGGAAAGTTTTATTAAAGTATTGATGATAGATGCCTCAACCGGTTTCTATAAAATGCAAAGATATCAGATTGGAAAATATTATGGTCCTGTAGATATTGGGTTCCATTTATCAGGCGTACATAATAGTTTAACAATAGGCACAGGATTATTGGCAGGATCAATACTTCCAGGTTCTAATCGTCTGATTTTTTCTGGTTTCTCGCCTTGTTGGGCAGGATTTTATGTGTCTTCAATGGGCGGTGCCGGGTTAGTATTCGACAATCTTGGAATAAGTATGATTTCTATTGTAGGAAAAGCAAAATCTAACTCAATATTATATTTAAACAGAAATCACGGTGAAGAAATTGAGCTTGAAATTCAACCTTTGGATACACAAACAATTTGGAAAAGTGGAAGAAAAGGCGTGTACTCTATGATGGATTATACTTATTCAAAATTCGGACACAGATATGAAACAGATCCGAGGATTTTAGCGACTGGTCCTGCATCTCAGATGACCGACTTTGGATCAATCTGTTCTGCTCCCATAAAAAATAAAGACATTACTTTTGTTGACACTTGGGCAGGACGAGGTGGGTTTGGAAGTAAAATGTTACAACAACATGGAATTGCCTCTATCATTTATGGAGGAACTTTCTTAGATGAAGACTTCAGAGATCGTAAAGTAGCCGATTCATGGTTTGAAGACAAATACAATAAAAAACTTGCTGCAAAAGACATTGAGGCAACTACAAAATATCGTTTTGATGAACATTTTGAAACAGGCGGAACCTTAGGAGTAAATTATGCAACAGTTGGAAGTAAAATAATTGCCTTTAATTACAAATCTATTTATTGGAGCGAAAACGACAGAAAAGAATTACATCAGAAATTTGTTGTTGATCATTATTTAAAACAGTTTAATGAAGAAACCATTAAAACCAAACAACAAAAAAATTGTGGAGAACCTTGTGCTGCTGTTTGCAAAAAAATGAATCATGAATTTAAAAAAGATTACGAGCCATATCAGACAATGGGGCCACTATCCGGCATATTTGATCAACGTGCTGCAGAACTATTGAATCACCATGCAGATATGTTAGGGTTTGACGCAATATCGGTTGGCGGTGTTATTTCATGGTTGTTTGAGTGTATATCTGAAGGCTTACTAAAACTTTCTGAAGTTGGTCTAAAAGAAAAACCTGTTTTTGGTGCAGAAGGGTTCGATATTGTTAACGACTCGATGAAAAATGCACAACTTGGAGTTGCTTTATTGGATAATGTTATTTCTGGTAAGTATGACATGCTTGACATGAGTGACGGAGCCAGATTATTAGCTCATAAGATCAGTCAGGATAGAGGAAAAAGAGTAATGGACAAATTTGTATTTGCAGGATTCAGACGAAAAGGTTGGATGGTTCCTAATCAGTACTGGACACCAGGAGTACTTTCACCAATGCCAATGATGGGAAAATATTATATGTACTATGGAAAGGATTTTATGGATCCAAGAAAACTTGGTAGAGAAAATGCAAACAGAATGATAAAAGAATTAATGCTCGACAATATGGGTATATGTAGATTCCATAGAGCCTGGGCAGAAGATATGATTTCTGATATCATTGGTAAACTTTATAACAAAAAGTTTGAATATGTAGAATCTGTTAAAAATATTTCTTCATGGATTAACAGTAGAAACTCTTCATCTTTTTGGGAATCTGAAAGGAATATGGATTTAGTTCATACATTTATTAAAAATAAATTTGAAGAAAAATCTGATGAACTTGAACTTAATTATTGGTATGAAAGATTTAATGTTAACAAACAGGAAGCAGCTTTTGAATACTGGTATGAAATACACAAAGGTGTTCACGAATCATTAAAAGAGTATTAGATTTTTTGCATAAATTAAAATGTTATTAAATTTTACAATAAGATATTTTTAATTTAAATTTAATAAATTATCTTTAAAACTTATTATTTATCAAGTATGAATAATTGGATTGAAGAAGCAGAGAAACGTCAAAAAGATAAAGACTCAAGTTTTACTCAGGAAGTTCGCGAAGAGAGTGAAATCATAAAGGATAATCATGAAAAATTGATCCCATTTATAACAAAGTTAAATGACCTTATTGACAGAGTCTCCAGAATATCTCCTGAAGAACGAAAACCAAGCATAGAAATAGGTTCAACTCATCTGAGCGGCGACTTAAAATATGAATTTTTTGGCTCTGCTTTTCAAACAAAAGAAAAACGAATTGCATTAATAATTAAAAAAAATAAAAACTACATATTCTGGAGAAGATTTTATATTTCTGTTACAGATACTTCAGGACTTATTAAAATAACAATATACGAGAAAGGAACCTCACAAACAAATCCTGATGATGTTATTAAAAGAAAAATGAAACTACTTACTAAAATAGATAGTTGTAATGATGCATCTTGTTTTAACATTATAGATTGGCTAGTATTTAAGATTTCTTCAAATGATCTTAAAAGACTAATACCACATTTACATCATTAAAAAATAACCAAAAGGTCAGATATTTTACATTCTATTATTACATTTTTGCAATAATCTTAAAAAAATGAATAAGATTTTTCTTTTCGATGGTAAAGAAAAAACAGGTCCGTTTTCTGAAGAAGACTTAAAAAACTTATATTTAAATAAAAAAATGCGTTTTTGGTATGATGGAATGCCCAAATGGCTACCCATTGAAATGCTTGGCAATGCTACAATTCAAAATAAACTTTTCGCTAAACCAAAAAAGATTAGAAATTACACACTAATATATTTAATGTGGGTTTTTATAGGTATAATTTCTTTATTTGTTTTATTACTATACACATTTTTATTTGATGAGTTTGGTGAAACTGAACTTATTCAGTTTTCACTTTATTGGTTTGGTCCACTTGTTTTTAGTATTACAACTTTAATATCTGCATACTCAAAAAGTAATAGACCATTATTATATGGTCTATTAGCAGCTATTTCGGGTACTGTTTTTCTTATATTATTCTTCGGAATAATCTGGTCGGCCTTATAATTATAGTTTAAGCTTCTGACCTATGCTTAAAATAGAATGCTCAGACAAATTATTTTTATTGCACAATGCAGCAACAGAAGTATTATTTCTCTTTGCTATAGAATACAAAGTATCTCCTTGTTTTATAGTATAAAAATCTCCGTTTTTATCCATTTTAAAATCTGCTGGTGAGGTGGTTTTTGGTTTTGACGATTTAGTTTTTCTATGAAAAAAAGAATCATTGGTTACAACCAAGGAATCATTAGAAATTTTCTGATTCTGAAAATCAACTACCAATCTTGGATTCATAGGTTCTTCTAAATATCTAACTTCAAAATGAAGATGATCACAAGTAGCACGACCAGTTCTGCCACCTAAACCAAGTACCTCACCCGCTTTAACTTCAGAATTAACCTTAGCAATTCTTTTTGAAAGATGAGCATAACATGTTTCCAAACCGTTATAATGTCGAACAACAACAATGTTACCATAACCACTGAAATAACGGCTAATTCTAACTACTCCATCAAATGCAGAATGAACAGAATCACCTTTTGCAAGCCTTAAATCAATTCCTGCATGTACCCGTCCATGTCTCCAGCCAAATTCTGAAAGTACCATTCCAGGAACAGGCATATAAAAATTTGAATTATCTGAAGTTAATAAGCTTAAAATAATTGAGTCGTTTATTGATACTTTTTTGTGTCTGCTTAATCTTATATATAATGTATCCCAGTCATTTCCATAAATTGATTGAGATGGAATAACTATATTTCCAGCAGATAAAACAGAAGGAGTTACAGTATCAGGATTAGTAATTTCACCGTTGGTGTTTAGCTCATTTTCAGTTTCGACCTTTTGAGCTTGTGCAAACATCAGAGATACAACGAGTAATGCTAATGTTAAAAATATTTTCTTAGACTTCATTTTGTAAAAATAGCAAAAATCTGCTTATATCAAAAAACAATTTAAACTATTTTAAGACTTTTTATGAAGTAATTCAAAAGCAATGCATTGATATTTTGATATATATACACCATGTGCAAAAAAGATCATTTTGACTAACACATCATATATATTTGTAAAAAATTACAATCATGTATAAAACAATACTACCCGAAGAGCTTAACGAAAACATTTTTAAGCTTATAGCTAAAGATTGGATGCTATTATCTGCCGGAAATATTGACAATTTCAATAATATGACGGCTTCATGGGGTGGAATGGGAAATTTGTGGAATAAACCGGTTGCATTTATTTTTGTTCGTCCACCAAGATATACATATAAGTTTATTGAGTCGAATGATTTTTTTACAATAAACTTTTTTGAAGAAAAATATCGTGATATTTTGAATTTAAGTGGAACAAAATCTGGTCGTGATATTGACAAAATGAAAAATATTGGATTAACACCTGTAGAAAGCAAAAATAAATCTGTGTATTATTCAGAAGCTCGTTTAATAATGGAGTGCAAAAAAATATATTTTCAGGATATTAATCCAGAAAATTTTCTTGATGACACTATTATAAACAAATATCCTCAAAAAGATTTTCATAGAATGTATGTTGGCGAAATTACTCAAACTTTATTAAAAGCATAACTTAAACTTTACATTCATCAATGTTACATTAAGCTCCTATGGAGCTTAAAATTTTTTGTTATGTCTATTTATTAACATTAAAATCCTACGGATTTTTCACATAATAAAAATAGTTATAAAGAAATATTTTTTTGCACAATTCATTTTTTTGTTTTTACTTTGCACAAGTTCTTTTCATTCACTTATCGAGAAAAGCAGAGGGAAATGGCCCGACGAAGCTTTGACAACCTACTCTACGCAAGTAGAATAAGGTGCCAACTCCAACCCCAAAAGGGAAAGATAAGTTAGATTAAGCTGAAAATATAACACAAAAAATATTCAATGCTCATCTGACTTAAAACAGATGAGCATTTTTTTTGGCTCATTCACGAAGCTTATTTCAATAGGTGAATAATGTTAAACCATTAAATTATTTACCAATGAGCAAAACAACAGACATTATTCATTCAATTCCGGTTGACGAATTAACCGGTTCAATTTCAGTTCCTATTTATCAAACTGCAACCTATGTGCAACAAGCACCAAATGTAAACAAGGGATTTGTTTATGGTCGCACTAATAATCCAACCAGATTAACACTTGAGAAAATTGTTGCTAAATTAGAAGACGGAATAGCTGCATATGCATTTGCAACTGGACTAGCAGCCATTGATGCAGTCTTAAAAACTCTTTCAACCGGCGACGAAATAGTTGCTGTGGATGACATTTACGGTGGCGCTTATCGCCTTTTTACTAAAATTTACAATAATTTTGGAATTAAAGTGCATTTTGTTGACTCAACAAATGCTGAAAATGTAAATGATTTTATTAATGAAAAGACTAAGCTGCTTTGGCTAGAATCACCAACAAATCCAACACTTAAAATTTCAGATATAAAAAGACTTTCAGAAATCGCAAAAAAGAAAAATATTACAGTTGTAGTTGATAATACTTTTGCATCACCAATTGCACAACAACCATTGAAACTTGGAGCAGATATAGTAATTCATAGCGGAACAAAATATTTAGGAGGACATTCTGATTTACTTGCAGGATTGGTTGTTGTTAAAACTGAAGAATTATCAGAAAAAATAAAATTCATTCAGAATGCTGCTGGTGGAATTTTAGGTCCACAGGATTGTTGGTTACTAATTCGTGGTATAGAAACTGTAACTTTAAGAGTAGAACGCCAATGTAACACAGCGCTAAAAGTTGCCGAGTACCTTCAAAATTGCGAAGAAGTTGCAGAGGTTTTTTATCCTGGATTAAAAAATCATAAAAATCATGAGATAGCAAAAATTCAGCAAAATGGGTTATTTGGAGGAGTAGTTTCATTTTCATTAAAAGAAGATACAGAAAAAGCTGCAACAGCTGTTATAACATCTACAAAATATTTCAAACTTGCAGAAAGTCTTGGTGGAGTTAAAAGTTTAATTTGCCTTCCTGCTCAAATGACTCATTTATCTGTACCACGTGAAAAAAGATTACAATCAGGTATAAAGGATTCATTAATCAGACTTTCATGCGGAATTGAAGATGCACAGGATTTAATTGATGATTTAAAACAGGCTTTTTCAAAGGTAACAGAAAATAAATAACATGACACAAAATAAAGAACTTACAATAGGATTATTTGGCTTTGGAGTTGTTGGCGAAGGAATTTACAAGGTTTTACAACAAACGCCTACACTCAAAGCTAAAATAAAAAAAATATGTATTAAGCATCCCGAAAAACTAAGGGATGCGCCTGCAGAATTATTTACAACAAATCGCAATGATTTGCTTTATGATAGTTCAATTAATGTAATAGTAGAACTAATTGATGACGCTGATGCAGCATTTGAAATAGTATCTAATGCATTAAAACAAAAAATTGCAGTTGTAAGTGCAAATAAAAAAATGATAGCACAACATCTTGCAGAATTATTAAAACTTCAGCAGGAAAACAATGTCTCATTTTTGTATGAAGCAGCTGTTGGTGGCAGTATTCCCATTATTCGTAATCTTGAAGAATATTACGACAACGATTTACTAAACTCATTTTCAGGAATAGTAAACGGCTCTACAAATTACATTCTAACAAAGATTAATGAAGAAGGACTTGATTACAATAAAGCATTGCTACAAGCTCAGGAATTAGGTTTTGCAGAAAGCAATCCTGCCCTTGATGTTGAGGGAATTGATGCAGTAAATAAACTTACAATAGTATTAAAGCATGCATATGGAGTTACAGCAAATTCAGAAACTATAACGCACAAAGGTATAACATTTCTTAATTCCGATGATGCAAAATATGCTTCAGAAAAATGCTATAACATTAAACTTGTAGCCAATGCTAAAAGAATCTCAGACGACAAAATTGTTGCTTATGTATTGCCATCATTCGTTAATAACAAAAGTCAGCTATTCAATATTCGCAATGAGTATAATGGAGTATTGATAGGTAGTAAACTTGCCGACGAACAGTTTTTATATGGGAAAGGTGCAGGTCGGTACCCTACTTCATCTGCAGTACTTAGCGATATTGCTGCTTTGCGTTACGATTACAGATACGAATACAAAAAATCTTTTACTGGATTAAAATATAATTTAACAAAAGACTACATAATTAGAGTTTTTGTAAGTTTTAATCAAAAAGATAATATCGACACAAGTTCTTTTGTTGAGATTGAAGAGACTTATAAAAGTTCCAAACGAAATTATTTAGTTGGAATAATTAAAATTTCAGATTTAGAAAATGCTAGCTGGTTTAATAATAAAGATGTGTCAACTATAGCATTTTCATCGGAAGTAGAAAATCAGCCTAAAGCAACAAAGCTACAACATGAATTAATAGAAATATAATTTCAGGTTATTAGCTAATCGAGATTTGCAATCTCGATTTTATTAATAAAGGATTTAAAATCCTTTAAATAACAAACGTTTGGATTACAAATCCAAACGAGCTCTGTTGTATTTATGTATCTCATAATCAATTTACAATCCGTAATTATCTTTTGATGTCAGGTCTTTCGACCTGACAAAAAATAAAATAAAAAACAGTCAGGTCGAAAGACCTGACTGCAGATAAAAATATTTTTTTGCTTATTTATAAAAGCGTTCTATCTGCGAGAAGAAGAAGCTTGCTTCAATTTCAGCATTCTCGTCACTATCCGAACCATGTACAGCATTTTCCTGAACAGAAGTTGCAAACATTTTGCGGATAGTACCCTCGTCAGCCTGAGCTGGATTTGTACTTCCTATAAGTTTACGATATTCTGCAACCGCATTTTCTTTTTGTAAAATTGCAGCTACTATTGGTCCAGATGACATAAAAGCTACTAAATCATTATAAAAAGGTCTTTCAGCATGAACTGCATAAAACTTCTCAGCTTGTGATTTTGAAAGATGTAACATCTTCATAGAAACAAAGTGAAAACCTGCTTTGTTGATAACTGATAAAATTTCGCCGATGTGTTCCTGACTAACAGCACATGGCTTAATCATTGTGAATGTAATGTTTCCCATATTAAAATTTAAGTTTTTTAAAGATGGTAAAATTAGATTTTTCAATTGATTCTACAAACCAAAACATTATCTTTGATGATTAAAAAACATAAATAGTGCAAAACGAAATAAAATTCAACTTTAATAAAGTAAAATATTTAATTACTGAAGCTAAGAATATTTGTCTTATAACACACTTTAACCCAGATGGTGATGCTATTGGTTCATCTTTAGGTTTATTTCATATTTTAGTTGATTTAGGAAAAAAAGTAAATGTTGTTGTACCAAACGAGTATCCTGATTATTTACAATGGCTTCCATCAAATTCTGATGTGTTAAAATATAGCCTGCAAAAAGAAATCACGAAAGATATTATCAACTCTTCTGATTTAATTATTTGTCTTGATTTTAACGAACTAAGACGTACTGGAATTTTGTTTGAAGTACTGGAAACAAATAAATCAAAGAAAATTTTAATTGATCATCACCCCTACCCTCAGGATATTTTTGACATTCAGATTTCAGATATAACTGTAAGTTCAACTGCCGAATTAGTTTATGAAACTGTTTTAAACTGTGAATATGAAAAACATATAAATTTTAATGCAGCTACCTGTTTGTTTGCAGGATTACTAACTGACACAGTTGCCTTTAATGTAAATTGTTCTAATCCCAGAACTTTCGAAATCGCAGCAAAATTAATGTCTTATGGTTTAAACAAAGAAGATATTCACCGAAGACTTTTTGATAATTTTTCGGCAAATAGAATGAGACTTTTAGGTTATGTATTGAGTCAAAAATTAACAATACTACCTGAATTTTGTACAGCTTTTATGTGGCTTACAGCAGAAGAATTAAAAGAGTACGAGTTCAAAATGGGAGACTCAGAAGGGTTTGTAAATTATTCACTTTCAATTAAAGGGATAAATTTTGCTGCATTATTTATGCAACGCGAAGACCATATTAAAATCTCATTCCGATCAAGAGGTAATATTCCTGTAAATAAAATTATAAGTTCTCATTTTTCAGGAGGTGGGCATAAAAATGCTGCAGGAGGTGAAGAATATTTACTTAGTATGGACGAAACAATAAAAAAATTCGTTTCTATTTTGCCACAATACGAAGATGTATTAAATCCTTGTAAAAAATGAGAGTAGTTTTCTTCTTTATTTTTAGCATAACCTGCTTAATTATTTCATGCACAAATGATATTAATAAACCTCAATCTAATGAAGAAATATTATCATACAAAGAACCACTAGTAAAAGTAAATCAGATACTTGTAGACAAAGACTCAGATCTAATTGCATCTTATTGTAATCGTAGAAACTTAAATCTCAATTCTTCAGAATCTGGATTATGGTACAAAATTTATCATACTGGAAAAGGTGATTCAGCAAAATCCGGAATAGTTGCAAACCTAAATTATAAAATCACCTTACTTGACGGAAAACAATGCTATTCGAGCGATTCACTTGGGCCTAAAAGCTTTTTGATAGGTCAGGGTGGCGTTGAAAAAGGTTTAGAAATTGGAATACTCATGATGCGTGAAGGAGATAAAGCAAAATTCATTTTACCCCCAGGATTAGCATGGGGATTAATTGGTGACGAAAAGAAAATCCCATCACGCTCTATCATTATTTACGATGTTGAGCTAATCGAATTAACAGACTATTAAGCGATTTGTCATTCAGAGCGTAGAGAAGAATCTATATTCGTATTTAGATTCTTCATCCACTGCGGCGGACAGAATTACAAAAACATATTTTATTTCAACAGTGTAGAATCAATAGAAGTTGTATCTAAGCTCATATCTGTTGACATCTCCTGCAAAGATTTATTCATTTCTTCTAAAATCTGCTTCTCTGTTTTTGCCTGTTCTTCCTGACTATTACAAGAAACAAATACAAATCCAGCAAATAATAACATCGTGAAAATAACTGCAATTTTTTTCATATTTTATTTTATTAATTATCAAACCAAAAATACATAATATTCTTTAAAAATAATTTTCAATAATTTGAAAAACATTAATCTAAATTTCTTTACTTTTGGTTGGTTAAAATCAAAAACAACAAACTAGTAATAAACTATGAAAACTAAAAAATTTCTCTTTACTATCGCCTTTTTGCTTGCAGTAGCAATTGCAGCTATAGCAGTTTATTTTAATTCTGGCAGTTCATCTACAAAAGTTTCAGACAGTTCAATTTATGCAGAATACATTTCTGCTTATACATCTGGAATCATTTCAAAAAAATCGACTATTACAGTAAAACTTACAGAAAATACTGCAAATCAGGTAAAAAAAGAGAACCTAAACCTTGATGATCTTTTTGATTTTAACCCATCTATTTCTGGGAAAGCAAATTGGGTTGATAGCCAAACCATAGAATTCAAGCCAGATGCTGATTTAAAAGGCGGCACCCATTATATAGCTGATTTTGATCTAGGAAAACTAATTCAGGTTTCCGAAGATTTACAAACTTTTACTTTTGACTTTTTTACAATAAAGCAAAACTTTGATGTTTCTGTTGAAGAAACCAGAACTATTGATAAATCAATGTACAAACTTCAAAAAACATCTGGAATTATTACACTTGCAGATTATGAAACAATTGAAAATGTCAAAAAAATTCTTGAAGTAAGTCAGGATGGTAATCCGGTTGATGTGAAAATTTCTGCTGCCGGTGAAAACAAATTTTCATTTGATCTTGACAGTATAAAACGTACAGATGTTGAATCATCACTTGTAATTAAATGGAGAGGTGATGCAATTGACGTAGAAAATAATGGAGACACAACTGTAATTATTCCGCCTTTAAGTAGTTTTATTTGTATGTCATATAAAATATATGATTTACCTGAACAGTGTTTGCAAATTCAATTCTCTGACCCCATTGACGAAAGTCAAAGTCTTGTTGGTTTAATTTCACTTGGTAATCTTGACGGGCTTCGTTATACAGTAGATGACAATCTTATAAAGGTTTATCCGGCAAATCAATTAATAGGAGATTATAATTTAGTTGTTAACGAAGGAATATTAAATTCAAAGGGAAAATTACTCACCGGAACATTAAACACAACAATAACATTTGAGAATCTTAAACCACAAGTCAGACTTGTAGGCAAAGGTGTAATACTTCCTCATTCGGCAGACGGTTTGGTAATGCCATTTGAGGCAGTAAATTTAAAAGCGGTTGACATCAGAATTATTCGAATATATGAAAATAACATTACACAATTTTTACAGGTTAATGAGCTAGAAGGAAACTCAGAGCTTCGTAGAGTTGGAAATATAGTTTACCAAGGAGTTGTTCAACTTGACCAGACACCAAATACAACATTAAGCAAATGGAATAGATTTACATTAGATTTAAGTAAATATATTAATGCAGAACCTGGGGCAATTTACAGAGTTTCTATAGGTTTCAGAAAACAGCACTCTGTTTACCCATGTTCGGGGGAAGAAACAACTGATGTAGAAAATCTAGAACAAACCGATAAAGGTATTGAATCAAGTTTTGAATATTTTGATGATTCTCATGAATATTCAAGCTGGGATTATTATGAATATGATTATTACGGAAATTACTGGGAAAATCGCGACAATCCATGCAATAAAGCATATTATAATTCAGAAAAATCAGTATCACAAAATATTATTGCTTCTGACTTAGGAATAATTGCAAAAAAAGGTAATGATGGTTCGATGACAGTATTTATTGCAGATATTGTTACAGCAAAGCCATTAAATAATGTTGATGTAGAAGTTTATGATTATCCAAGACAAATTCTTGGAAAAGCAGTAACAGATGGAAATGGTAAAGTTACATTTCCTAAATTTGATAAACCATTTGTTATAGTTGCTAAAAAAGATAAGCAACGAGGTTATTTAAAATTAACTGATGGAGCTTCACTTTCATTAAGTGCATTTGAAGTTAGCGGAACTTCAGTTATTGACGGACTAAAGGGATTTATTTATGGTGAACGTGGTGTATGGAGACCGGGCGATAGTTTGTACTTAACCTTTATACTTGAAGAAAACGGAGAACCAATTCCAGAAAATCTGCCTGTTGTTTTTGAATTAAAAAATCCGGATAACCAACTTATAAAAAGGATAGTTCAAAAGAAGAGCAAATCAGGTTTTTATCAATATAATTTAAAAACAAATGACGATGCTCCAACAGGAAACTGGACTGCTTTAGTAACTGTTGGTGGTGCAACATTCGACAAAAAACTTAAGATTGAAACCATAAAACCAAACAGATTAAAAATAAAATTTGATTTTGGCATTAAGAAAATTATTAAGAACCAGGAAACATCAGGCAATATGGAAGTTTTATGGTTACATGGTGCAATTGCAAAAAACCTAAAAACTCAGGTTGAACTTACCATGAACCCTGTTACAACAAAGTTCGATAAATATCAGGATTTTGTTTTTGATGATCCAACAAAAAAATATTCACCTTCAATTGAAACAGTTTTCGAAGGTCAGCTAGATGAAAACGGAAAAACAAAAGTTACAGCTAACATTGATGCAGGTGAAGCTGCACCAGGTTTCTTAAAAGCTACTTTTATAACAAAAGTTTTTGAAAAAGGTGGTGATTTCAGTATCGATCAATTTTCCATTCCTTATTATCCTTACACAAGTTTTATTGGTTTAAAAATGCCAAAAGGTGATAAAACAAGAGGAATGTTATTAACCGATACTACACATCAGGTAGAAATGATAATTCTTGATTCTGATGGTAAGGTTACTTCCAACCCTCACCAGATTGAATTATCATTTTATAAAATTGACTGGAAATGGTGGTGGGATCAATCAGAAGAATATCTTGCAAACTATAACGGACATTCATATATTCAGCCGCTTAAACGAGAAACAATTACTTCTTCAGGTGGAAAAGCAAAATGGAATATAAAAATAAAATATCCGGATTGGGGACGCTATATGGTTATTGCAAAAGATTTAACAAGCGGACATTCTACAGGTAAAATTGTATATATTGACTGGCCTGGTTGGGCTGGACGTGAGGCTAAAGACCATTCCGGAGCTGCAACACAGCTAACATTTACTGCTGACAAAGACAAATATCAGGTTGGCGATGATGTAACACTGACAATTCCAGGAAGTGAAGGAGCACGAGCATTAGTTTGTATTGAGAATGGAACAAAATTAATTCAATCATTTTGGGTTGAAACCGGAAGTAAATTAAATCAGTTTACTTTTAAAACAACAGCAGAAATGACTCCGAATATTTATGCTAACATTACACTCTTACAACCACATGCACAAACTGCAAACGACCTTCCAATAAGGATGTACGGAATTTTGCCAATTAGTATTGAGGATCCAAAAACTCATATTTATCCAGTAATTGATATGCCTGATAAACTACGTGCAGAATCAACGGTAAACATTAGTGTAAAAGAAAAAAACGGTCATGATATGACATACACGCTTGCTATTGTTGATGAAGGGTTACTTGATCTTACACGTTTTAAAACACCTGATCCATGGGAAAATTTCTTTGCTAAAGAAGCTCTCGGCGTAACAACATGGGATTTATACGATTTGGTTATTGGTTCTTTTGGTGGCAAACTTGAAAGAATCTTAAGTATTGGTGGTGACGGTGAAGAAAAATCTGGTGGCAGCAAAAAAGCAAATCGTTTTAAACCAATGGTAAAATTTATCGGACCATTTTTCTTAAAAGGTGGAAAAACAGAAACACATAAAATTAAACTTCCAAACTATGTAGGTTCAGTTAGAACTATGGTTATAGCAGGTGATAATGGTGCTTATGGTAGTGCAGAAAAAACTACTCCAGTAACAAAACCACTTATGGTTTTGGCAACACTTCCAAGAGTATTGGGACCGGGTGAAACATTAAAATTACCAGTAAGTGTTTTTGCAATGGAAAATAATGTTAGAAATGTTAGTGTTTCTGTTAAAACAAATAACCTGATTAAAATTGAAGGTTCTTCAACAAAGAATATAACATTTAAAGCAAATGGTGAAGAATACGTTGAATTTGACTTAACAGTTCTTAAGAAAACTGGTATTGCTAAAGTTGAAATTAATGCCACCTCTGGAAACGAAAAAGCACATTATGAAGTTGAGCTCGATGTTAGGAACCCTAATCCTAAAGTTACAGATTCTAAAGGTGAAATGATTGAAGGTGGGCAATCAGTTACAATAAACTATACTCCTATTGGAATTGAAGGCACAAATAAAATAACTCTGGAACTTTCTGCAATACCACCACTAAATCTCGAAAAACGTTTAAAATATCTTATCACCTACCCTCACGGTTGCATTGAACAAACGACTTCATCTGCATTTCCACAACTTTATTTAGAAGATTTGGTTGATTTAACAAAGGAAAGAAAAGATGAAATTGCTGCAAACATTAAGTACGGAATTCAGAGATTAATGCAATTCCAAAATTATAATGGAGGTATGTCATATTGGATGGGCGGACAAGATGTTGACGAATGGGGAACATCATATGCCGGTCAATTTCTTATC
Organism: Bacteroidia bacterium; assembly: GCA_016218155.1. NCBI lineage: Bacteria > Pseudomonadati > Bacteroidota > Bacteroidia > Bacteroidia bacterium. The sequence continues at coordinate 135,863 of JACREQ010000046.1, read as the reverse complement.
GAAGCTCAAAAGAAAGGCTATATTGTTTCTGACACATTCTTAAAGAAATGGAAGAAATATCAGAAAACAATGGCTTCTAAATGGACAAACAATGGACCTTCGTCTCAATTGTTACAAGCATACAGATTATACACTCTTGCTCTTTCAGGTACTGCAGAGATTGGTCCAATGAACCGTTTAAAAGAATGTAAAAACCTTTCTGAATCGGCAAAATGGAGATTAGCGGCAGCATACCAGTTAGCAGGTAAAAAATCAATTGCAGAAAAATTAATTGCAGGCTTAAGTGTTCAAGTGCCAAAATATACTGAACTTTATTTCACATATGGCAGCGATGTACGCGACAAATCAATGATACTTGAAACACTTAGTCTACTTGGAAGAAAAAAAGAAGCATTTAATTTATTAAAAGATATTTCAAATCAGATTTCCGGTAATGATTGGTACAGCACTCAATCTACTGCTTATTCGTTGGTAGCAATCTCAAAATATCTTGGTGATCAAAAACCAACCGGACAAATAAAAGCTTCATTCCAGATTGCAGGAGGAAACTGGGTTAATGTTAATACTTTAAAATACATTGCTCAAGCAAATATTCCTGTTAAAAATATTGATGAATCATCAGTTAATATTAAAAACGGTAGTAACGGAGTTTTATATGCACGAATAATTATGGAAGGTATTCCTGAAGCAGGAAATGAAACAGATGCATCAAGTGGATTGAAAATTGATGCTATATACAGAACGCTTGAAGGAACATTTATTGAGCCTGCTAGTATAGAACAGGGAACAGATTTTTATGTTCAGGTAAAACTTACAAATTCATCAGTTTTGGAATATAAACAAATGGCATTATCGCAGATATTCCCATCCGGTTGGGAAATTATTAATACACGTTTGTTAGAAATTGATAATGTAACAAAGTCATCAATTCCTACTTATCAGGATATCCGCGATGACAGGGTTTATACATATTTTGATTTAAAAGCCGGTGAAACCAAAACATTCAGCGTATTGTTAAACGCAAGCTATACCGGTCATTATTATTTACCGGCTATAAGTTGCGAAGCAATGTATGATGCAACTATTAACGCACGCCGAAAAGGTATGTGGGTTGACATTGTAAAACCATAATTTTTTCCTCAGAGTCACTTTCATTAGACTCTGAGGAAATTTTTAATCTTTTTAAACCACATGTGTAACATTAAGTATTTTATTGTTTGTGCTTTTGCTTGCAATATATTAAATTTTGCTTATGCTCAAACAGAAACTGTAAATCCAGAGCCAAATAATAAACGAATATATTTTATTGCAGGAAATGGATTTCCTGAACTTATTCACGCAAGCTTAGGATACTATTTTAACAAAAAAGTGAGTTTGGAATTAGAATATGGTAATGTGATTTTTAACAACATGATAGGAATTGGCAGCACATATTATTTACATTTTAAAAAAAATAACTTCCATAGCATTCTGATTAATGTTTCAGTCAGGACAAACCCTAACAATTATCCTCTTAAATTACAAAGTGGTGGTGAAACATTAGGATCAATGTTAGAGTTATATAGCGGATATAACTATTGTAGCAAAAAAGGATTTATTTTCAGAGCACTAATAGGATTTATGATAACATCTGAGAACAATCGTATTGGTGGTGGACCAAACACAAAATTAGGAATCGGTTATTGTTTCTAAGAATAGTTTAAAGTAGATTTTTAATTTATTTGAAATTTTATAATGTTAATTAACATTATAACAATTATTTGAATTTTACAAAATTTAATATATCTTTGGTAAATTATCATTATAAATAATGTTATGAAAAAAATATTATTGATTATAGCAATTATTCTTTTTCAATACTCTAATTTATTTTCACAAAGCGGAACAAGTTGTAGTGTTGCAGAACCTTTTTGCACAGGTGTTACATATGGTTTTCCAATGAATACAAATACAGCTGCTGAATCTGGTCCTAATTACGCATGCCTTTATACTCAGCCAAATCCTGTATGGTATTATTTATTAATTGATCAACCTGGCGACATTACTATTCACATGGAATCATCAACTGGTAACGATATTGACTTTGTTGCCTGGGGTCCGTTTCCATATCCTTCATATCCTTGCACAGGAGCATTAACAGCCGGATGTACTTCTTGCCCAAATAACACCTCTGATCCATATTTTTATCCATCAGGAAATACTGTTGATTGTAGCTACGATCCTGCACCAGTTGAAAACTGCCATATTTCAAGTGCATTAACTGGACAATATTATATGCTTTGCATTACCAATTATTCTAATGCAGCAGGCAATATCTCATTTTCGCAAACCAATGCAGGACAAACCGGAGCGGGCTCAACTAATTGCTCATGTTGCTTATTAAATTGTATTTTCTCGCAAATGGATTCGCAATCATCCCAATGTGATTCCACTAACAACACATTCACACTTACAGGAACAATAACTTTCAGTGAAATAAGAGATTCCGGATTTGTAACAATAACTCCACCTAATGGTACTCCGGTTATTATTCAGGCACCTTTTGACACAACAGAATCTTTTGTTATTTCAGGTTTAATTGCTGACGAGCAGTATCAGAATATAAACTTTATGTATAATAATGATCCATTATGTCAAGCAACTTTCTCATTTATAGCACCACCTCCTTGTATAAGTTGTTATGCATACGCAGGAGAAGACACCTCAACATGTGGTTTAACGTATAATTTACATGCACCAAATATTACAGGCTATTCAGGACATTGGTCCTGTGATTCGGCAGGGGTTATTATTCCTTCTGCAAATTCAAATAATACAGCAGTTCAAGTTCCGGATTATGGGTATTACACATTTATCTGGACAAATGTCAGCCCCTCAAATGACACCTGTTCAGATTCTGTAACAATTCTATTTAAAAGAATACCTACTTCAAACTTTACAGTAAGTCCAACAACTTTACTATGCGAGCACGATTCATTACACGTTGTATACACAGGCATAAGTTCTCCGACAGCACAATTTAATTGGCTTTTCATTCCAGCAGCTAACACATTACAAGGACCGACTGATAATGATTTCTGGATAAACTACCCTATTTCAGGCACAAAGAACATTAAACTTACAGTTACAGATAATGGCTGTACAAGCTCAATATCAACTGTTCAAAAGTATATTCCAGCCGGTTACAATTTGACCACAACAGTTGGAGTAAGTAATTGTACAGCAGGATCAACACAAACAGTTCAGGTTTATGCAAGCGGACCATATCCACCATTTACCTATAGTTGGTCGAATGTTACAGGCCCCCCATTTTCCGCTGGCACATATTCAGTGACATCAACAGACACACATGGTTGTAAAGAAACAAGTACATTTATTGTTGACTCTTCTGCATTTTCATTAACTACAAATTATCAGAATCTAACATGTTACAATAATTCATCAGGTGAAATTACTGTAACACCAAGCGGAGGCACTCAACCTTATTCTTATCTTTGGTCAAACGGGGCAACATTAAATACTTTGACTTCTTTATCAGCGACAAATTATTCAGTAACTGTAACAGATCAGATGGGATGCACTCTTATACATGCTCATACGCTAAGTCAACCAAGTGCAATAACAATTAACAAAACTATCACTAATGTAATTTGCTATAACGATTGCAATGGAAAAATAACCTCCAGTATAACAGGTGGAACTTCACCATATACATACCTATGGAACACAGGTGAAACAACCAGTATTATTGACAGTTTATGCCCAGGATTATACAATATAACAGTAACTGATATTAATAATTGTAATGCTGTTCAGAATAACATTACAGTTGCCAATCATGCAGACATGGTAATAACAATGCCAAGTTCACTATCTGACTGTAATGGCTCCTGCAATGGTGTTGCTTCGGTAACAAATGTATTAAATGCTTACACTCCGGTAACGTACAATTGGTCGAATGGAAGTACAGGTGCTTCTCAAGACTCTTTATGTGCAGGTAGCTATACCGTTACAGTTATTGATTTTAAAGGCTGTACAAAAACCGGAACAAAAACTATAAATGCAACAACAGGTACAGTTTTACTAAGCAATATTATTAACGATTCTATAAGTTGTGTTACTGGGTGTAGTGGAGCAATTGCAGCTTCTGCAACTGGAGGTGTAAACCCATACACATACCATCTTGGAACGCTTTCAAATACGACCGGAACATTTAGCAATATTTGTCCGGGAAATTACTCTGTATGGGCTGCTGATTCCAATAATTGTGTTTCAAATTCGTCTTTTTCAATTCAAGGACTACCTGCTGTAATTGCTAATGCAGGTCCAGATCAGACTATTTGCAATGGTTCATATACAACTCTAACTGCAACAGGTGGAATTAGCTATTCATGGAGTCCAAGCCCTGCACAGCAAGGAATACCTTTCTTATATTCAAGTAGCAGATATTATTACGTATTAGTAACCGATGCTAATGGATGTACAGGCACGGACAATGTTTATGTTACAGTACAACCACTTTCAACCTCTTATGCAGGAACAGATCAAACAAAATGCAAAGATAACAACATTACATCTCTTTCCGGATCAACAAATACAGTTGGTGAAATATGGACAGGAGGCTCAGGAGTATTTACCCCTAACAATACAACAATAAATGCAACATATACACCAACAGCCACTGAACTTTCAACCGGATTTGTTACATTAACACTTACTACTACAACAAATGGGGTATGCAATGCCGCCTCAGACCAAATGACAATATCTTTCACAGATCCTCCAACTGTTGATGCTGGTATTGATCAAACAAAATGTGCAAATAATGCAGTAACAACACTTGCAGGAAGTTTTACAATAGCTACAGGTGCAATATGGTCAGGCGGAGCAGGAACTTTTTCACCTAATTCAACAACATTAAATGCTATATATACTCCAACAGCATCTGAAATAGCTTCAGGAAGTAAAACATTAACCCTTACAACAACTGGCAATGGATATTGTTCGGCTAAAACTGATCAGATAACAATTAACTTTACCCCTGCTCCTACTGCATTTGCCGGAATTGATACCAATATTTGCGGGAATGACCCCATAACACTTAACGGAATAGTAACATCGGCAACAGGTGGCTTATGGACTGGAGGAAATGGAACATTTAATCCTAACTCAAGTACATTAAATGCTACATATACTCCAACTACAACAGAAGTTTCAACTGGAAATGTAAATTTAAATCTTACAACTACAGGAGTTGGAAATTGTATTGCAAGTTCAGATGTTATAACAATTTATTTTCATCCTCAAATAAATGCAAATGCAGGTTCAGATATAACAATATGTATTGGGGATTCCATAACATTATATGCAACTGGAGGAATAAATTATATATGGAATAACTCTGTAATACAAGGGCAAGCATTTACACCAGTATCTACTGACATATATACTGTTACTGTAACCAATAGTTTTGGTTGCACTTCATCAGACAGTTTATTTATTAATGTTATTAATCCTGAAATAAACTTAACAGAGTATTCAGACACATTACATTCAAGTGGTCCTTACCAACAGAATATTTGTTTATTACAATGGTATGATTCGCAAGGTTTAATTACCGGAGCAACAGGTGAAATTTTTGTTCCTGTTTATTCCAGTGATTTTTATGTTATATCTGATTGCAATGGATGTAAAGACACATCAAATATTTTCAGTTTCATTTATACACAAACAAATGAGTTAGCAATGGATAAAGTTTTTATTTACCCTAATCCAACTAAAGATGAAATAACTATTGAAAATGTTTCAATTTATAAAACAATTATAATTACTGATGAATCAGGAAAGACACTTCAGGTAATTGAAAACATTAATAAAAACAAATTAAACATCTCGCTTAAGAATTACTCATCGGGAGTATACATAATTAAGCTATCAGCAAATAACAATATAACAATTAGTAAAACAATAATTAAGCAATAATTTCTTTAATTTGAGATTTTAATTGTTATTAATTTTTTAATATCATTCACTTGAACATTGCTTTTTACTTCAAGTCTTATTCCTCTGCCTTCGGCATATACTTTTGCATTTTTAATCTCTGATTTTATTTCTTCTGAAATATCAGAATTCAATATTTCATCTGATGCTTTATTGCCAAAAACAAATGCAACTTTAAAATATTTATCCCTTGGCAAAAAATAAATCAATACTCTTTTGTTATCACTTATCTTATAACTCCAACCATATTTTTCACTTGTAAATGCCCAACTATCTTTATATTTCGGATAAGCTTTATAAGCATATTCTGAAAGAGTTTTCCATAAATCATATGTATTCCCTAAAGCAACTTTTAAATCAGTTATTGTAGGCGTCTTAGTTTTATCGGTAAAAATACTTTTCATAACAAACTTAATTAATATTTACTTATGTTATAACATTACTTTTTTATTACCATTTTAATTGTTTTAATCATAGCTCCAGCTTTAACTTCACAGAAATACAAACCAGAACTAAGATTGTTTAATTCTGTTAATTCTAGTGATTCGCCTTCAATATAATTATCTTTTTCAAAATACTTTACAAGTATTCCTTTTTCATCAAAAACAGCTACTCTTATTATCTCATTAAATCCGGAAGGTAAATGCAAATCTAAAGAAATATTACCTTCAGATGGATTAGGAAATGCAATTAAATTTATAATATTATCGTCTGGCAATTCTTTTACAGAAATTGACAAACCTGAATTTGATATGGGATACCATTCGTGATAATACCAATGATAGCTATATACTGCAGTATCAGTTAAAGCAAACAAACTACTATTACTGCTACTACCCGAATCGCCATACACTGTTAACATTCTAACATCAGGCTTATTGTTAACCCTTGGAAGTCCAACATTTGATAAAGGAAACCAGGTTTGAACAAACCAGTTATAATTTAATACAACAGTATCTGAAAAAACAAATATACCACTTGAATTATTTATTTTGTTATTATATACTGCTAATGAAGAAACCCTCACTGTATCATTGACACGAGTTAAACCATTATTTTCAAGCGCAAACCATTCGTGATAATACCAGCTGTAGCGATAAACTGCAGTATCCTGCAAAGCAAATAATCCACTTGTATAAGAACTTTGATTATCATATGCAGAGATCACTTTTATTTTTTGAGAAAATGAAATTTTAAAAACTCCAAATAAAATAACAGTTAATAATAAATATTTCATAAAAATAAATTTTAATAGATTAAGCTATATTTCAATTATTTATAATAACACTCAAAAATAATAAATTTTAGTACAAATAATATGCAAAAAATCTATTCAAATATTTGGTATTTTTGCAATATGGACTTAAAACTTATATCTCCTTTCTCACCAACAGGCGACCAGCCCGAAGCTATTAAACAATTAGTAGACGGAATAAATTCAGATTTAAAATATCAAACACTTTTAGGTGTAACCGGGTCAGGAAAAACTTTCACTATCGCAAATATGCTTGCACAAGTGAAAAGACCGGCTTTAATTTTAAGTCATAATAAAACTTTAGCAGCTCAACTATATTCAGAATTTAAGCAATTCTTTCCGGAAAATAAAGTTGAGTATTTTGTTTCTTATTACGATTACTATCAACCTGAAGCTTATATCCCCTCCTCAGACACTTATATTGAAAAAGATCTTGCAATAAATGATGAAATTGAAAAACTTAGGCTCAGTGCAACATCTGCCCTATTATCAGGAAGACAGGATGTTATTGTGGTTTCTTCTGTTAGTTGCATTTATGGAATAGGTAATCCTGATGATTTTTATAATAGTGTAATTGAAATTTTTGTTGGTCAGAAAATAAGTAGAGATAAACTTTTAAAGCAATTAGTTGACAGTTTATATTCAAGAACAGAAAACGATTTTACCAGGGGCACATTTCGTGTACGAGGTGATACTGTTGACATTTTTATAGCGTATGATGACGTTGCCACAAGAATAATATTCTTTGGTGATGAAATTGAAGAAATAAGTACAATTAATCCTGAAAGTTGTATAACAATTGACAATCACGAAAAACAAAGAATTTATCCGGCAAATATTTTTGTGACATCAAAAAACAGAATTCATGAAGCTATTCGTGAAATTCAGGATGATTTATTTTTACAAATAGAATCATTTAAAAGCAAGGGTCAGATGCTTGAGGCAAAAAGAATTGAAGAGCGCGTTACTTTTGACCTTGAAATGATTAAAGAATTAGGATACTGTTCAGGAATTGAAAACTATTCGAGATATTTTGACGGAAGGAAACCAGGCACAAGACCATTCTGCCTTTTAGATTATTTTCCTAAAGATTTTATTACAATTATTGACGAAAGCCACGTTACAATTCCACAAATCAGAGGAATGCATGGTGGTGATAAAGCAAGAAAAAAGAATCTTGTTGAATATGGATTCAGATTACCTGCAGCTGCGGATAACCGTCCTTTACAATATGATGAATTCAGCAGTATAATAAATCAGGTAATATTTGTTAGTGCAACTCCAACAGATTACGAACTTCAATTGAGTGAAGGAATTGTTGCCGAACAAGTAATTCGCCCTACCGGAATTATGGACCCTCAGATAGAGGTCAGACCAAGCTTAAATCAGGTTGATGACTTAATGCATGAAGTAGACATAAGAATTAAACGGAAAGAAAGAATTCTTGTAACAACTCTCACAAAACGCATGGCGGAAGAATTGGCGAAATACTTTACAAAATTTGATATTAAATGCAGATATATCCATTCCGATGTTGAAACATTAGATCGTGTTGAAATAATGGATGGTTTGCGAAATGGCGTTTTTGATGTATTAATTGGAGTAAATCTTTTACGTGAAGGATTGGACTTACCTGAAGTTTCACTTGTTGCGATTTTAGATGCTGATAAAGAAGGATTTTTGCGTTCGGCAAGATCATTAACACAAACTGCAGGAAGAGCTGCGCGCCATTTGAGTGGCAGAGTAATTATGTATGCCGATAAAATTACGGAGTCGATGCGAAAAACAATTGAAGAAACTGACAGACGACGTGAGAAGCAACTAAAATATAATTCAGATAACGATATAACTCCTCAACAAATAATAAGAGCATCAAAATCTATACTTGGAGATTTTAAACAGCATCAGGCAAAAGCAAATGCAAAAGCATACATTGAAAATGAAAGTTTTGATATAGCAGCTGATCCGGTTTTAAAATATATGAACCAAGACCAGATAAAGAAAGCAATTGATGCTGCAAGAAAATCGATGGAGAAAGAAGCAAAGGCACTAAATTTTATAGAAGCAGCAATGTTTCGTGACGAGATTTATCGCTTAGAAAAACTTCTTGGCAAAAAAAACAACTGACTTTTACAGCTTTACGCTAAAACGTTTTAGATATTTGCATTTGCGATTTGAATTCTTTATATTTCGCAAACTAATTTAACTTTTATGAAATACTTTTCAATTCTCTTAATTTTCTTTCCTATTTTACTGGGAAACAGCTGCAAAAGCTCTAAAAGTGCCGAAAATACCAAGTCAACTGTTAATACACAGCAAACTATAAAAAAACTAATTGTTGATAAAAACTTTGACTTTACAAACTATAAAAAAGAGTTTATAGTAAAAACAGCCAGCATTACAGACAGCACATTATCAATAACTTTCAACTACACCGGATGTAGTGATGATGAGATTGATCTTCTATTTAATGGAAATTATTTAAAAAGTTTACCACCTAAAGCATCCTTAAACCTAATTAAAAAGTCTGGTTTAAAAGATTGCGGAAAAAAAGTGGAAAAAACTTTAAAATTCAACATAGCAGGTGTTCAATATGTAGGAACAAAATCGCTTGTTATTCAATTTGCTAATTACGAACCAAAACTAATTTATAATTACTAATTCATAAGTTTATGAAAAAATTTAGACTTTTATTTTTTGCTATTATTTTAAATTTCCTATTTGCTGGAAGTTTATTGGCACAATTAAGCTATGGTGGAAGACCACTTAGCTTTAATCAAAAAATTGCTGTACAGAAATCTGTTCAGACTTTAACAATGCAACCAATTAATGTTGCTTTATTAAAAGCTGAGGATTTGGCAAATGAGAACAATAAAGACATTCCATGGCGCTTTGGTAAAAACATTGATGTTAACATTAACATGGAAACATCAGGTACATGGGATGTATTATCAAATGGTGATAAATTGTGGAGACTAAGAATTTATTCACAAGGTGCTTTAACAATGAATTTTGGATTTAGCAAATTTATACTTCCTGATGGTGCTACATTATTTATGTATAATGAAGACCATTCTGAAGTTCTAGGTTCATTTACAAGTGCAAATAATGTTGCTTCAGGCATTTTTGCAACAACTTTAATTCCAGGTGAAGCTATCACTTTAGAATATTTTGAGCCTGCTAATGCAGCATTTTCCGGAGAACTAATTCTTGACAGAGTAACACATGGTTACCAAAATGTATTTGATTTTGCTCAAAAAGGATTTGGAACTTCCGGTACTTGTCAACGTAATGTTGCCTGTAACCCTGATTCTGCAGGTTGGTCAAAACAAATTCGCTCGGTTTGTATGCTTGTTGTTGGAGGAAGTGGTTTTTGTACAGGTGCTTTAATAAACAATACATCAAATAATGGAACTCCATATGTATTAACAGCTAATCACTGTAGTACAAGTAATGATTTTGCATCGTGGATTTTCTGGTATAACTGGCAAAGTGCAGGTTGTACAAATACAACAAATCCAGCTCACGATCAGGTTACAACTTCTGGTTGTGCTTTAAAAGCAAGAAATGCCGGTTCGGATTTTTGCCTCGTTCAAATGAATGCAACACCTCCTTGTACATTTAATCCATATTATTCGGGTTGGTCAAGATCTACAACACCTGCAACATCTGCTGCATGTATTCATCACCCTGATGGAGATGTAAAGAAAATCAGCCTTTCTTCACAAGCTGCTGTTTCTGCAACTTATTCAAGTGCTACTTGCTGGCAGATTTTCTGGACAGTAGGCTCAACTTGTACAGAACCAGGATCATCAGGATCACCTGTGTATGATCAGAATCATAGAATTATTGGTCAGCTTTATGGTGGACCATCTTCCTGCGGAGCTGCTGCTGCAAGTATGAATGATTATTATGGTCAGGTTGCTGCATCATGGACAGGCGGAGGAACAAGCGCTACCAGATTAAGTGACTGGCTAGACCCATTGGGTACTGCACCACAATTTATTGATGGTTATGATCCATGTTTACCATCATTAACATTAGATGCTGAATTAAATTCAATAACTATTCCGGTTGCAACATATTGTTCTGCACAAACTATTGTGCCTACTGTTGTAATAAAAAATAATGGAACAACAGCTTTAACCTCTTTATCGGTAAGATACAATATTGACGGAGGCACAAATGTAACCCAGGCATGGACCGGAAATCTTGCAACAGGTGCAATAGCTACAGTTACCTTCCCTTCAATTACATTAGCAATGGGAACTCATGCTTTTAATGCATCTTGTACATTACCTAATGGTGGCACTGATTTAAATTTAACAAATGACACTAAAACTTTAAGTTATACAGTATCTACTGGACAAGCATTACCATTTACCGAAGATTTTGAAGCAACTACCTTTGCTCCTACTAACTGGACTTTAAACAACCCTGATGGTGGAGTTACCTGGGTAAGAAAAGCTACAACAGGCAACGGTACAAGTACTGCTTCAGCTTCTGTTGACTTTTTTAATTACAATACTACCGGTCAAACAGATGAATTAATTACACCTTCTTTATTATTTCCATCGGGTGCAATACAAATGACATTTAATGTTGCTTATAGACAATACCAGACTGAAGCTGATGGATTACAAATTTATATTTCTACAGATTGCGGTGTTACATATAACCCAACACCTATTTACGATAAATCGGGTGCTGCTTTAGCAAGTACTACAGCTTCTACAACTGCATTTACTCCTAATGCTGCTGCACAATGGAGAATGGAAACTGTTGACTTATCTGCTTATGCAAACAATAGTGTTAAACTTAAATTTGTAAGCGTTAATGCATTTGGTAACAACTTACACATTGACGACATTAATATTACATCTTTAACCACACCTCCTGTTGCTGACTTTACTTCATCTATGACCTCAACATGTGGTGGTGATGTACAATTTACAGATATTTCTACAAATATTCCAACATCATGGTCATGGGATTTTGGTGACGGACAAACTTCAACATTACAAAACCCAAGTCATAGTTACACAACAAATGGAACTTATACTGTAACAATGACTGCAACAAACGCATACGGAAATGATCAAGTTGTAAAAACTAACTTAATTACAATCAATATGCCAGCAGCTCCTGTTGCAACGGGAGCTTCAAACTGTGGAACTGGCACTGTAAATCTTTCTGCTACCGGTTCTGGTATTCTTCATTGGTTTGATGCTGCAACAGCAGGTACCGACCTTGGAACAGGAACAACTTTTACAACACCTTCAATTGCTGCAACAACAACTTACTATGTTGCAAATCATATCTCACAACCAAGTCAGTATGTTGGTCCAACAAACAATACTGCAAATGGTGCATTTACTAATACTGCTACATATTTAATTTTTGATTGCACATCACCATGTACACTTGTTTCTGCAAGTGTTAATGCAAGTAATGCAGGAAACAGAACTATACAACTTTTAAGTTCTACAGGTGCAGTAATTCTAACTACAACAGTTAATATCCCTGCAGGTGTAAGTAGAGTTAATTTGAATTTTGCTATTCCGGTTGGAACAGCAATGAGGCTATCAGTTGGTGCAAACTCTCAGCTATACAGATTAACCTCTAATTTCACATATCCTTATACACTTGCCGGATTAATCAGTATAACAAGTTGCAGCAATACTGCACGCTACGGTTTGTTATATGACTGGGAAATTAAAGAAGCTGACTGTGTTAGTGCAAGAGTTCCTGTAATTGCTACAATAAATACACCTGCCGCTGCTAGCTTAAACATTAGTGCAAGTGCAACAACAATTTGTCCTGGCACAAGTGTTACATTTACTGCAACCCCAGTAAACGGTGGTACAACACCAGCTTATCAATGGCAAATTAACGGTGTTAATGCTGGAACAAATAGTTCAACGTTTATAACAACTGCTTTAGCTAATAATGATATTGTTACATGCGTTATGACATCAAACGAAACCTGTGTTTCAGGAAGTCCTGCTACTTCAAATGCAATAACAATTACTTCACAGGCAACAGTTCCTGCAGGAGTATCAATTATATCAAACGGTGGAACATCGCTTTGTGCCGGTGAAAATGCAACATTTACAGCAACTCCAACAAATGGAGGTACAACACCTTCTTATCAATGGCAAATTAATGGAGTTAATGCTGGTCCTAACTCAGCAACTGTAACAACAAATACATTAAACAACAATGATGTTATTACTTGTATAATGACCTCTTCATCAAGTTGCGCCACAGGCAACCCTGCAACTTCAAATAGTGTTACTGTAACAGTTAACCAACCTGTTACTCCTTCAGTTGCAATTTCCTCTCCTAATACAACAATTTGTCCAGGTGATAATGTTACAGCAACTGCTGTTCCTACAAACGGAGGAACAACACCTTCATATCAATGGCAGATTAATGGAGTAAATGCAGGACCTAATAGTCCAACAGTTTCTTCAACTACACTAAATAATAATGATGTTATAACATGTATTTTAACTTCATCTGAAACTTGTGTAACAGCAAATACAGCCACATCAAACTCATTAACAATTACAGTAGCAGGTTCGTTACCAACAACAGGATTTACTTATACTGCAAATCAACTTGACTTTACATTTACAAACACAACAACAGGTGCAACCAGTTATTTATGGGACTTTGGTGATGGACAGACTTCTACATTAGATAACCCGACTCATACATATGCAACCTCGGGATTATATGTTGTAACACTTACAGCATACAGTACATGTGGATCAAGCAATGTTATTCAATCGGTAAATGCTATCGGTGTTGGAATTTATTCTAACAATTCTCAAATAATTGTTAATGTATATCCTAACCCGGCAAAAACAAATACCAGTATTGAAATCAGCGGCGTTATTTCAAACGAATTGACAATTGAAGTTTCAGATATTTTAGGAAGACCTGTTTATCAGAATAGTTTTAATAACACTAAACAAACTAAAATAAACTTAAATCTTTCTGGTTTTGAAAAAGGTATTTATTTTATAAAAGTAAATGCAAATAACAGCTCAAAAATTATTAAATTGATTCATGAATAATAATTTTGATTCATTAAACAAAAAAGCTCCGAATACTCGGAGCTTTTTTGTTTAAATACCAATCTCAATTAGTTTAATAAAATCAAATTATAAATAATTAAGAAATAATACATTCAACCGAATTAAAAAATTTAATATTTTTGGTAATCGAAAACCAAACAATTAATTATTACCCACTATGAAAAAACTTTTAGCATTCTTTACAATTGCCTTATTTTCAGCTAACTTATTTGCTCAAATAAACAAAAATGATGTACAAGCTAAAATCACATTACGTGATGGAAGTATTTACAATGGTTCAATAAATATTAAAAATGTTGATCTGCAAACTGATTATGGAAAGCTGTCAATACCTATTAAAAATGTAAGTTCGATAAGTGTAGGACTAACACCTGACAGAACAAATAAAACAAAACTAGAAAATCTTGCTGCTCAACTCTCAAATGAAACTGAAGAGACACGTAAGATTGCATATGAAGAATTACTTAAAATTAAAGCCGCTGAAATATATATCCTCACAGATTATTTATATTCAGATAAATACACTCCTCCTGTAGATAATTCTTATAGTCTGGAGCAATTAGTATCTGAATTAAATTCAATACTTAATTTAACTGACAATGTTGGAGAAAAAGACATCATATCTATTGATGGTGAATATACTATGGGTGGAATTTTTACATTTCCATCTGCTGAAATAAAAACAGAATTTGGCGCCTTAACTATTCCAAAAGAAAAAATGTCGAAAATTGAAATAACTTACGTTCCTTCAACTGGAGGCGAACTTTCTAAAATCGTAAATCTTCCTGCTTCAAAATATATTAGTGGTAACCCAAACGGAGGATGGTACAGAACTGGCATAAATGTAAAAAAGGGACAAAGAATTACTATTACTGCAACAGGTGAAGTAACACTTGCTTCATTATCGAATGCTAAATACACACCCAACGGTGCAGCTGGTAGCTTAGAAACTGCTGTTAGCAGTACTTATCCAACATACGGACAATTAGTATATAAAATAGGTGAAATTGGTACAGCTACAACTGCCGGAGCTAAATTTAACGGTACTATGAACGAAAGCGGAATGCTTTACATTTCGATATATGAAACTGTATATAATGCAGCTAATACCGGTTCTTATAATGTAAACATTAAAGCAAATTAATGTGGGTTCAATTAGATTTGTCATTCTGAACAAAGTGAAGAATCTATATTACTAACAAATAGATACTTCGACTACGCTCAGTATGACATTAGGGTTATTTGTATAACATATATAATAAGCAAGTTATACTATATTAAAGTCACGTTTATTACATATATTACCAATTTATAACATAGCCTATAAATTATTCAGGTACTCGCATACCTGAATAATTATAAGAATATCAACAAATTCAGCCTTGAAAGACATAAACTAATTGATTTTTAATAGTTAAAAACATTAAAAAATATCAACAAACATAAAAACAATTTGCATATTTAAAATAAATCTCTTTACATTTGCATCAAATTTAAAAAACGAATTTTATTATAAACTTAAATTTAATTAACTATGAGAAAATTAACATTTTTTGCTTTAGCACTTGTTGCAGGTGCATCATTATTCACAAGTTGTAAAAAAGATGAGGCTACAAGTCCAGCTCCAACAATTTCATTTACAAACAATGAAACATCTAAAGAACTTAACTTTACTTCTGTTGCTACAATAGATGTAACTTTTAACGTAACTGTTGCTGCTGAAGGTGAAATATCAACTTTTACAGCAAAGAAAAAAGTAAGCGGTACTTCAGTAAATATTACTCCTGCTCCTGCTGATTTTGCTGGAAAAACCAGTTATACTTACAACTACACAGGTACATTTTTAGCTACTGACACTTATCCAGTTGAATTAATCTTCACAGTAACTGATAAAGAAGATCAGACAACTGAGAAAATTTATACTATTACAAAATATACTGCTTCGGCTGGTACAACATTAGCTTATGAAAATACATCAGGTGTTGTTTGGAATCTTATTGGTGCAAATCAAGGTGCTTGGGATCTTGCAGCAAATGCTGGTGTTTCTTCAGGTGGAACTGAAACAAGTAAAGATATGAAAAACACATCAACAGTTGCTTTAGGTTGGGTAAACGCATGGACAACTGGAACTGGCAACACTACATTATATGTAAAAGCTGCTGCTGGTTTTGATTATACAGCTGCAACTGTTGAATCAGCTACTGCTGCTTATGCTGCTGGTACAGGTGCTGCTACAGTAACTAGTCCTGCCCAAAATGATATTTATATTGCAAAACTTCGTGGAGGTTCTAATTATGCAGTTATCAAAATAACAAGTGTTGTTGAAACACCAAGTGATAATTTAGATAAAATTGCATTTTCATACAAAAAATTAGCTTCAACTTCAGGTCAATAATTTCAAATTAATCATAATAAAAAAGCCGATCAAATTTTTTGATTGGCTTTTTTATTTGTATCAGTTACAGTAATCTTTTAAAGATTTTTTTAATACTATATCATTTTTCTTGCCAGCCCTCTTGCTTTATAATTCTTTTTTTCAGTAATTTGCTTTTTAATTAAACAAACAAACTACTATTATTTCTTAATTACTTTATTTATAAGATATAGTTAATTTATCGCAACCATAAGATAATGAAACCTTATATTATTTTTTAAAGTATAAAAGAAAGTGTAATTTAGTAAAAAACAAAAATATGAAAAAACTGATAGTCATTTTTACAGCTTTTGTTCTTTTTGGTATTGGCGCTAAAGCTCAACAGCTTCCATTGTATTCTCAATATATGATGAATGCTTTTTTACTTAATCCGGCAATTGCAGGTAGTGTTGATTATTTCCCAGTTCGTTTAACTGCTCGTCAGCAATGGGTTGGAATTAAAGATGCACCATCAACACAAGCTATAAGTGGTCATTACCTTTTTACTAATGCAAGAGTTGGTTTAGGCGGATACATTTTTAATGATAAATTTGGTCCGATTAGCAGAACCGGTATTCAGGTTTGCGGATCTTATCATCTTCCAATTTCAGGAGAAACAAAACTTTCATTTGGTTTAGCATTTAAAGCTGCTCAATTCAAATTTGATCAATCAAAATTGGTTACTATTCAAGATGATGATCCTGCAATAAATCATGGTGTGGTTACTAAATTCTCACCAGATGCTGACTTTGGAATGTATTTATATAATCCTAAATTTTTTATTGGAATGGCAGGAACACAGCTACTTCAATTAGATATGAAATTATACAATTTAGATAGTGCTAACCTTGACCAGACTGAAAAAAATCAAATTATCAGGCATTATTTTTTCACTGCAGGGTATAAATTTACTTTAAGTGATGCATTTGAATTAGAACCATCTATTTTAGTAAAATCTACTTTCAACACACCTACTCAATTAGATTTCAATTTAAAAACATACTTTAAAAAGAATTATTGGTTAGGAGTTTCATATCGTTCAAGCAAAGACATTTGTGCAATGATAGGTGTTAAATTTAATAAGTTCTACGTAGGTTACGCATTTGACTATACAACAAGTCAGATAAAAAATTACAGTAATGGTAGCCACGAAATACTAATCGGTTTCAATATTAAAGAAGGTGCAAACAAGGGTTCAAGTTTGCTCTAGTTTAAGAAAAAAAATATGTAAAGCTGTCCTTTTTCAAGGGCAGCTTTTTTTTTGCAAATAAGCTAATAAAATAACTAAACCGATTTACATCTAGCTTTTGTTAATGTTTTAAACCAATTTATAAAATATTGTTTAAATCATTTGTATTTATAAGTTGATAGAGTGCATCAATACCCCTACTTTTGCATATACAAATATTAAATACATGAAAAAGTTTTTTTACATATCAATATTGTTATGTAGTATTTTTGCAGAACTTAATGCAAGTTCAATTTCAAGTACAATTACCACAGGAAACTGGAGTAGTACAGCATCATGGGTTGGTGGTGTAATTCCGGGTATTAATGATAGTGTTATTATAGTAAACGGCGCTAATATAACATTAAATGCAAATTCTGTTATTTATAAAATTACTATAAACACAGGTGGTACATTAAATTTAAGCGACAAAACCTTAACTTTACAAGGCAACACAAATCTTGGTGGTAATTGTGGAATATGGGGAACTTTAAATTTAAACACTGGTACAATTCAGCAAACCGGAAATTTTATAAACTACGGTACATTTAATTGCGGAACAGGCACAGTTATATTTAACGGTACAGATGGACAAGGCATAGAAGGCAATACTGTTTCAACATTTTACAATTTAAGATCGATGAACACAAATGCCGCAGTTGGCAAAGGTCTGTCTGCACACCCGGTTAACACCATCATAAAAGGCAATTTTATTGCAGACGGAACATTTAACAGAAACTCACAAGGCAATCCTAATTCAACAGTAACATTTGACGGTAACACTCAGTTAAGTGGTGCATATAGTTTTTATTTAAACCACGTTGTTATAAATGCAGGTGCTACTGTTAATGCAGGTTCAAAAACTATTTACTTATATGGTAACTGGACTTCAAACGGAACATTTATTTGTGGTACAGGAACAATAAGTGTAAAATATGATACTTACAGTTCATGTCAACCAATCAGCCAGACAATTTATCAGGCTTTTCCTGATTTAAATCCCTTCTGGAATATTGATGTGTCAAAAACATCAGGTAGCGCAAGTCCAATTACTGGTGTTGATAATACTTTGGGAAATTTATATGTTTCGAATAATTTTACGGTAAGTAATGGAACCTGGAATGCAAACGGAGTAAAACGACTATATGTAAAAGGAAATTTTGTTGTAAACCCTGTTGCCACTTATACAGCATCTACAGGAAGAGTTTTGATGACAGGAACTAATGCAACAACCCCTCAGACTTTAAGCTGCAACAGCAGTTTGTATAAAGTAACTATTGACAACAGTGGTGCAGGTGTTAAACTTGCAACTAACATAAATATAACATTTGAGTTACAACTTACAAATGGAATTTTATATACAAGAAACAGTACATTAAATTATGAGTTATATGTTAGTAACAACGATCCTATATCAATTCCTGTCGGATATTCTGCAAGCAGTTATATAGCTGGGAATTTAAAAAGAGCTATTGTTGCACCTAATAATTATACTTATCCGGTAGGAGTTTCAAATAGTATTTTGCATAAATACCGTCCTTTGGTTTTAAATTTAACAGCTGCTGGTGGTGCCT
The DNA here is from genome assembly GCA_016218155.1 of Bacteroidia bacterium. NCBI lineage: Bacteria > Pseudomonadati > Bacteroidota > Bacteroidia > Bacteroidia bacterium. Next base: position 116,287 of record JACREQ010000046.1, on the reverse strand, counting down.
CAACAATCTCAGTTAATCAGGATAGCACTCAAAACTCAGGTACATATTACTCTTCATATTGGACAAAAATTCTGCCTGATGCAGGTAATCCTACAGGAACAGTAAATTTCTCATATAATTTATCATCAGATTTTCAATCAGGAATGACAGAATGCAGTATATCTGCTCTACGCGGTACACAGCCCCCGGCAACCAACTGGAATTATGTTTTAAACACAACAATACCTGCAGCAGGTGCAAATAACGGACATTTAACTTCTACCCTTCCAGCAAGTTTTTCACCATATGCGTTTATGCTTGGAGAACCTGAACCTGTAGCAATAAATCCAACAATATGTGACGGGAATACAGCAACCTTAAATATAACATCGCCCACAGGTTACGGAACATTTAACTGGTATAGTACGCAAACAGGTGGATCTGCAATATTAACAAATAACACAACATTTACCACACCGGTATTATTTGACACTACTACTTATTATATAACACACAACAATTCAATATGCGAAGGTCACAGATACCCTGTTATAATAAATGTAAATAATATTCCAACCTCATCATTTACAGCACAAAATCCAATTTGTAACGGAACTGCAGCAAATATAACATATAACGGAACTGCAACCGCAGCAGGAACATATTCGTGGAATTTTGGAGGAGCTACAGCAAATCCAGGAACAGGTCAGGGTCCTCAATTACTAACAGGTACAGCAGGACAAACATATAATGTATCGTTGCAGGTAACACAAAATGGCTGTACTTCTACTGTTTCAAATGGTACAGTTACAATTCCAACTGCATTAACAATCGGACTTACAAATACAAATGCAACATGTGGAAACAATAATGGAAGTGCTACAGTTAACCCAACCGGCGGATGGGGAAATTATTCTTATATCTGGAGTAATTCACAAACAAACACAACAGCCACAAATTTAACATCAGGTACATATAACGTAACAGTAACAGATCAGAATGGCTGTAGTAAAACAGGATCAACTACAGTAAGTGATTTAGGTGCACCAGTTTTAAACTCAAATATAATTAATAACATAAGTTGTAATAACGGACACGATGGCAAAGCACAGGTTACTGCAACTGGAACAGGAGTTTTAACTTACACATGGTCAAATGGTGTGACAGGAAATGGTAATGGTTCGGTTAGTTCTCAAATCGATACTCTTTCGGCAGGAAACTATCAAATAACAATTTCTGATCAAAACAGTTGCCAGTCGGTTACTAATATTAACATAACACAACCATCGGCTATTACAGCATCATTTACAATAAATAACGCAATTTGTTATGGACAAAATAACGGAACAATAAATACTACAGTTAGTGGCGGAACTGTTGCAGGTAACTACACATATTCATGGTTACAAGGCTCATCTCAGCAAAATTTAATAAATATGGCTGCAGGAACATACTACGTAACAATTAAAGATGACAATAACTGTAGTTTATCACAACAAGTAACAATAACTCAACCAGATTCCATTTCTATTTCAATTTCAGAAACAAACATTTCCTGTTTCGGTGAAAATGACGGAATATTATCTGCTACAGTTATTGGTGGAACACAGCCATACACATATGTATGGTCGAATAGCGATACTGATGCAATAGCTGAAAACTTAACAGGAGGAAATTATTTTTTAATTGTTACTGATAATAACGGATGTAACAATATTAAATACGACACTCTTTTACAACCCACCCACGTTGATGTTTTAATTTCGTCTTTACCAGTTACCTGTTATGGATATACAGATGGAATGGTAGGAATAAATGTTACAGGTGGCACGTCACCTTACACATTTTTATGGGACAACAACGCAACTACAGAAGACCTTAATGCAGTTGCTTCAGGTTCATATTGGGTTACAATAACAGATGACAATGGCTGTACAGCTGTTGCTTCGGAATCGGTTATTGAACCAAATCCATTAATTACTTCATTAAGCATAGTTTCTGTTCATTGTTTTAATGGCACAAATGGCTCGGTTAGTGCAAATGTTCAGGGAGGTGTAACTCCCTACAACTATAGCTGGAGCAATGGCATCAGCGCTGCAAATAACCTTAACATTAGTTCAGGAATTTACAGTTTGACAATTACAGATTTTAATAGTTGCTCTGACACACTTATAGCAATCGTTGATCAGCCACAAGCAATTGCAATAACAGGAACAACTTCAAATGTTAAATGCAAAAACAACTCCAATGGAAGTATTGATCTTCAGGTGACCGGTGGAATACAACCATATAATTACACATGGAATAATTCGGCAATATCACAGGATATTTATGGTTTAGCACCCGGTATTTATATTGTTACAATTAATGATGGAAATAACTGTACAAGTTCACAATCATACCAGATAAGTGAACCCGACTCATTAGATATTTCTACAATTAACATTGGAACATTATGTACCAACGATAGTATTGGAAGCATTACCACTACTGTAACAGGTGGAACTCCTGCGTATACATATTACTGGTCGAACGGAGCAAACACATCTTCATTAACAAGTCTTACACATGGCATATATATATTAACTGTAAGTGATGCAAACTTATGTACATTAACAAAAACAATTAATTTAGAAGGAAGTCCACCTGTTTCGGTAAATATTGTTACAACATTAAATAATGTTCTTGCAGAAGTTAACGGCGGTAGCTCCCCATATACTTATTCATGGAATAACGGCAATACTAATAGCACATTTACAATTTCACAATCGGGCTCATACATTGTAACAATAACTGATAATTTTGGATGTACAGCAACAGCAGATTCTGACATTATTATTGAATTTGAAATCCCTACAGTTTTTACTCCAAATAACGATTTGGTTAATGATACATGGGAAATAAAAGGAATTGAAACATATTCTGATGTTACAATTGAAATATTTAACCGTTGGGGCGATATTCTTTTTAAATTTAACGGAGCAGGATTAGAATATAAAAACAGAAGTACTCAATGGGATGGGCAATTTAAAGGAAAAGATTTACCAATGGGAGCATATTTATTTATTGTTAATTTGCATAATAACGAAAAAGCAATTACCGGGGCAGTATCGATAGTAAGATGATAAAAAATGTTGGGTATATATTATTGTTAGGGGCAAGGCATAAAAATATAAACATAAGCATATGAAAACAATTTTAACAGTTTTTCTATTTTTTTTAACAAGCACTATTTATAGCCAGTTTATGGTAGAAAACACTTATAAATTATGGCATATTTATGCGGACAATTGTGACCCTTTGCAGACCTATACATATTACATTAAATCTGATGGAGACACAATCATAGGTGCTGATTCATGTATAAAAATAAAGGAAGGTAATAATTCTCCATACTATTGGTCAAATTATTCCTTTATTCGTGAGGCAAATGGAAAAGTATTTTTAAAATGCTCTCCACAAGATATTTTACTTTATGATTTTAATGCACTTGTAGGCGATACAATTCATCTTTTAAATGTTAACCTAATTGTTGGCTATATCGACACTGAGTTTTATGAAGGACGAAACAGAAAAATAATGATGTTATATTATGAAGGGGACATATTTGACCCATTTCATTGCGAAACATGGTATGAAGGTATTGGTAGTTTATGTGGTTTATTATATCCAGGCGAATATGGTTTAATTGGTGGCCCTCATACATTGTTGGGTTATGCTGAAAATGACACCGCAATGTATTATACTACTATTACTGACAATAAAACATTAATTAATAACAATACTTTTCAAGTATACCCGATTCCTGCAAATCATAAATTGCATTTTTCGCATTTTGACAATAACAATAAGGAATATCGAATTGAAATACTAAATGTAAATGGTGTTATAATGGACTCCTTCAAGATTCTATATAATGGTGACATTGAAAAAAATATTGAGGCCTATAAGTCAGGAATCTATTTTTATAAATTGTACGAAAACAGTAAATTGATTAAAATTGATAAAATAATAATAGAACAATAAAATGCCCAGCCCCTAACACACGGTTAAAATTTAGCAGGCTGTCCGCCGCGGCTGATGGGCAACTTGACAATTATAACAAAGTTCAATCATTTTAGCGGTTTGACATTCACTGCAAGTAATAGCCTACCAAATTCAACTGCCAACTGTTAGGTTCGATAATGAGAGTAATAAAAGCCCTTTTCAGCAGGAGTGGTCGGAAGATTTTTCTTCCGGCCATTTTTGTTTTATAACAAAGTAAATTATATCTTATTCCCAATGGGGTCATGTTGAGGCTCTCGAAACATGTGTGAGAGTTTGCGGGCAAATCCTTCGAGAACCTCAGGATGACTGTGAGTAAAGGTGCATTAAAACTAAACTAGCATATAACTTATTTATTATTAGAAATTTAGTAATTGCATTAATTGTTCTTAAATTTGGAGGGAACCCTGAATTATTCAATAAGACATAAAAAAAGTGGTCGGAATTTCTTCCGACCACTCCTGCCTTTTCAGGGCTTTCTTATTATTTGTTATTTTGCTGCTTTTAATTTTTCAATTTCGGCTTTTAGTAATTCAATTTCTTTTATAAGTTGTTGAACTGCCAGAAGGCTTACTCCTGCAACATCACTTGCTGCTAAAGATTTTCCAAGATAATTAGGTTCGTTTAAAACACCTGTTCCGAATGCATTATAAAAATCTTCGGCAAACGGACCAATATGATATTCCTGAGTTTCTTTATAAAACCATCCTTTAATTTCGAGGTTTTTAATCTTTGTTAAGAAATCATTATTGTTAATTGTTACAAATCTATCTTTAAGTGTAATTGATGAAGTATTTGTCCATGTACCACCTGCTGTCAAATAAGCACCATTACCAGTAGTTGCGTCAGTTCCAACCTGAAAAGGATATGTATCAGCCTGTCGGTTTACTGCGAACCTATCATTAGTAAAATCTCCATTTACAAGTGGATTTGTAATATTAGACGAGTTTTCTATATATAATTTCCCTGAGCCAAAATCGTTATAACCAGAATTTTCACCTAAGAATATATTATTACTTCCAGTATTATTATTACCAGCTTGATATCCCAGGAATAAATTATAATTTCCAGTTGACCAAAACCCTGCAAATGCACCAAGACTAACATTATTTATTCCATTAACATTATGCTCATTAGCAGACTGTCCGATATTAACATTATTATTTCCTAAAGAATTCATACCGGCATTATAACCGAGGTAAACATTATTCGCTCCAGCTGTATTCATAAAACCAGCATAATTACCCATGAACAAATTCCCATGTCCTGTTAAATTATTGTATCCGGTCTGACGTCCAATAAAAATATTTCCATTAGCAATTGTGTTTTTATATCCGCTCTGATAACCAATAAACACGTTGTTAGTACCATCTGTGTTATAATAACCGGCTAATTCTCCAATAAATGTATTTACAAATCCATTTACATTACTATATCCGGCCATATTTCCTAACATTACATTACTATAACCCCAGGTATTGCTGTATCCACATTGATTTCCCAATAATACGTTACTATTTCCATTATTATTAAATCCTGACTGATAACCCATAATAACATTATTAGAAGCATTTATATTATTATAGCCAGATTGATAACCCAGAAAAGTATTATAAGAGCCAAATACATTGTTAAAACCGCTTTCAAATCCAAGTGAAACATTATATGATCCATTATTATTAGAGAAGCCTGAATTTTCGCCAATAAATATATTTTGAACTCCTGAAATATCATTCTGACCAGCTTTACTTCCTATAAATACATTGCCACCTCCTGTTTGGTGAGACATACCTGCTTTATATCCTAAAAATGTATTATCACTACTTGTATTAAACTTTCCAGATAAATAACCAATAAATGTATTATAGGCTCCAGCTACGTTTGCAAAACCAGTCTGATAACCCATAAACACGTTATAACTTCCATTTGAATTGCTCTTTCCAGACTGGTAACCAACAAATGAATTGTACAAACCGGAAGTAATAGCATCGCCAGAAAGATGTCCAATAAAATAATTATTTGGTGTTAAGTGCATATAGCTTGTTGAAGCTCCGGCACCAAGGTTTTCAACTCCAAAACCGGAAATAGTATCTCCTGTAAAAATTCTGGTACTATCGGGTGTTACTGAAAGAAAATTATTTGTAAAAGCCTTTGAACTGTTTCTACCGCTTACTGCGAAACCCCCTTTATTTGATTTTGCACCACCATCTTTAACATAAATGTGAACACTATCAGGGTAAACAACAAATACAGTTTGACCAGCGGCATTTTTAACTTCAAATAATGGTTCTGTAGCAGGAGCCAATGCACTTCCACGAACAACCAATCTACCATTTGGATTAGTTAATCCAACACCTAACCTTTTATTTGCATTATCCCATGTCATTGCAGTATCGCCACCAAAAGAACCAGAATTATTAAACTGAACAGTTTTATTAAAACCACCCGGAGTACCTGAGTTTAAATCAGTACTACTAATTGTGAAGTTAGGATATGTTCCACTTATTGTTGTTGCACCACCCTGAGTTAAAGAGACAGTTTGATCAGGTGCTGTATTTGCAAACAATGTTCCTGATAAACTTAACCCTGCTCCTGCTGTATAAGTGGTATTAGCATCTATTGCCGGAGCCCAGTTTGTACCATTAAATTTTAATACCTGACCATTAGTTGCCGACATATTGTTAAGTTTTACAGCAGTTACATTTCCATCTGCAATTTTGGATGTTGTTACAGCATTGTTTGCAATGGTTAATGCGCCTGAACCTGTGACGTCTCCTGTATGTGTTGCATTTGGACTAGAATTAGTAACAGTATAAGACGGATAAGAACCAGTAACAGAAATTCCTGTTCCACTTGTCATTGTTACAGTCTGATCGGGTGCAGTGTTTACAAAAGTTGTACCTGTTAAACTTAAACCAGATCCAGCAGTATAAGTTGTATTGTTATCAGTACTTGATATTGTAAAGTTTGGGTAGGTTCCAGTAACTGTTGTTGCACCACTTTGGCTTAATGTTATTGTTTGGTCAGGAGCAGTATTTGAAATAGTTGTACCTGTTACATTAATTCCTGTTCCTGCATTATAAGTTGTATTGTTATCGGTACTCGAAATAGTAAAATTTGGATATGTACCACTTATTGTTGTTGAACCTCCCTGAGTTAATGATACAGTTTGATCAGGTGCTGTATTTGTAACTACTGAGCCAGTAATATCAATTCCAGTACCACCAACATAGTTTGCTGTTCCTGCTACTGTAGCATAATTTGCATTTGTTGCATTATCAGCATTTACTGCCTGATTAGCTTTTAATGAATTTAAAGCATATGGAACAGATAACAATTGAGTTGTGCCCATATCTAAATAACTTGTACCTCCGGTTGGATCAGCCTCTACCTTTATAAAGTGAGAAGCACTTTCCCAGTTTATTGCTGACAAGGTACCTGTTACAGGAGTACCTGAGCCAATATTTAAAACTACTATTCCATAAGCATTGGTTGAGCCAATATGTGTTTCAATATAAACAGGTGTTCCGCTTACAGAACCTGAGATTATACTAATCTGAAAATTCACAGATTGATTTACCATTGCAGTACCTGATGCATCACGAATGACAGCCTGATACTGGAATCCTTGTGGAGTCTGTGCATTAATGCACATTGAAAGCATTACGAAAATGCTTAGAAAAAATAATTTTCTCATTTCTATTTGATTTTATTTTCTAAAGTTTCTATTCTTTTTTGCAATTCGCTATTTATTTTCTGTAATTCTTCTGTTTTCTTTTTTTGATCCTGTAAGGCTTTTAACATTGGAGAAATAAAACTGCTATAATTTACAGTTTCAACAGAACCATCCGGATTATAACTTACAAATAATGGATTTAATTTTTCAACTTCCTCTGCAATTAATCCATATTGTTTTCTTTTTGTATCATCATTGTTATAACAATAATTAACAGGTCTTAAGTCATATAACCAATTAATATTTTCCATGTCTGATATAGAGTTTTTGTATCGTTTTGATGAAGCGACATAACCAATTTTACCAGTATTATCAACAAAAAGATCTCTATTTGTAACTCCAACAGTGCCAACATAAGCACCCATGCAGTAGAATGTGGTAATTGAATTATTACCCAATGCTACTTGATTATTTGCAGTTATTACAGTATTTGAACCTATGGCAGTAGAATTAAAAAAAGTTCCACTTGAATATGCTGATGTACCAATAGCAGTATTATTATTTCCACCATTACAAACTAAAAGTGCATTAAAACCAATTGCAACATTACTTTGTCCGGTTGTATTTGAATAAAGGGCATCTAATCCGACACCTGTATTATAATTTCCTGAAGTATTTTTATATAGCGCAAATACGCCTATTGCAGTATTATTCCATCCGGTTGTATTTACTTTCATTGCTTTATATCCATTGGCAGTATTCCAATATCCTGAAGTATTAGCGAAGCCACAACTATCGCCTATAAATATATTGCTATAGCCATCAATATTACTATATCCTGCTCTATAACCAAAAAAGTAATTATTATACCCAACAGTATTTAAATATCCAGCCTGATATCCAATAAATGAATTATACTTGCCAGTTGTTATATTTATTCCTGTCTCATGTCCTATTAAATAATTATTTGGTGTTAATTGCATATAGCTGGTTTTTGTGGAAGTTCCAATATTTTTAATTCCAAAACCAGTTAAAGTATCTTTTGTCCATATTTTAGAATTATCAGGAGTAACGTGCAAATATTTATTTGTAAATGCTTTTGCATTATTTCTTCCACTCACTGCAAACCCTCCACGATTAGACTGAATAACATCGTCGTTCACAAAAACATTTACGCTGTCTTCATAAACAACAAAAACTGTTTGTCCTGATTTGTTTTTTACTTCGAAAAGAGGTTCTGTGGCCAAAGCTGTTGCACTTCCCTGAACTACCATTCTACCTGAAGGGTTACTTAATCCAATACCCAACCTCTCATTTGAGTTATCCCACATTAAATTTGAATTACCACCAAAAACACCAGCGTTATTAAACTGTATTGATTTATTTAATCCACCCGGAGTTCCTGAATTTAAATCTGTACTACTAATTGTAAAGTTTGGATATGTTCCACTTATTGTTGTAGCACCACCCTGAGTTAAAGTTACAGTCTGATCGGGTGATGTATTTGTAACAGTTGAACCTGTTATGTCAATTCCTGTTCCACCTACATAGTTTGCTGTTCCTGCAACAGTGGCATAATCTGAAGACACAGAATGTGCTGCATTATTTGCATTAGTAGCATTATCAGCACTTACCGCCTGATTTGCTTTTAATGAATTTAGTGCATAAGGTACAGATAATAGCTGGGTTGTACCCATATCTAAATAACTTGTACCGCCTGTAGGGTCGGCTTCTACTTTTATAAAGTGTGATGCACTTTCCCAGTTAATTGATGACAAAGTTCCTGTTACAGGAATTCCTGAACCTATATTTAAAGCTACTATGCCATATGCATTAGTTGATGCAGTATGTGTTTCTACATAAACAGCAGTGCCGGTTACAGAGCCAGACAGGATACTAATCTGAAAATTCACAGATTGATTTACCATTGCAGTACCGGATACATCACGAATTACAGCCTGATATTGAAAGGTTTGCGGGACCTGCGCAAAAGTAGTTACAACAATCAAGCACATTGTTAAAGAGAATAAAAATCTTTTCATAGCTTAAATTCAAGTTTAATGTAAATTTAAAAAAATCCTATTAATTAAATATTTATTAATAGGATTTTTGTAAAAAATAAAGCAAATTATTTTTGAAACTCTTTAATCTTATTATTTAATTCATCTAATTGTTTCTTTAAAAAATCGATATCATTCTGTTGTTTTTGAATAATAATTTGCTGTTCCTGAACAGCTTTTACCAAAGGTACAGTAAATAAAGAATAAGCTACACTATAATTATCCTTGTCATTTTCGGGCTTATGCAATCCATTGAAATCATAACCACTTTCTTTAGCAGCCTGTTCTACCTCCTGAGCTATAAAACCTGTTTGTCTTATATTTGACGATTCGCTATAATTCTTTTTGCTCATAATTGCTTTACGCAAACTATCAGACATATCCTGCATAATAAATTCATCAAATTTACGAGTATCAAAGTTATATTCAACTGGTCTTAATTTTGTTATAAAATCCAACCCTTTTACATCTTCTGTTATATTATTTTTAAATCTTGCATCAGAAGGAAAAGTATATGCAACCTGACCTTCAATTACGGTAACTGTGGCATCTCCAATTCTTACTTTATTATTTTGACTAATAATTGAATTTGCACCTAATGCTGTTGAGTTTGAATATATACCAGTACTATATGAATTATAACCAATGGCAGTATTATTTGATCCTGTTGTATTTGCCCACAATGAACCCACTCCCAATGCTGTATTGTTATTTCCTATTGTATTTCCTCTTAGTGACTGATATCCTAGAGCAACAAGATTATTTCCTGCAGTGTTATATGAAGTAGAAAAAGCACCTATTGAAGTATTTGACCCTCCATTAATATTATAACCCATTGCTACAGTTCCAATACCAACATTATCCTGTCCAGAGGTATTTGAATTCATTGCACCCCATCCACATGCAACATTAGTAAAACCAGTTGTATTACTATTTAATGCATCATAACCAATAGCTACATTTAATCCGCCTGACACATTGGCTGTAAAAGCACTTTTACCTATTGCAACATTATAACTTCCATCAACATTTTCTTTTCCTGATTCATATCCAATAAATGAATTATAAGTACCTGTAGTATTTTTCAATCCGGACTGAAATCCGATAAAAGTATTATAACTTACAGTATTACTATATCCAGCACGATATCCCATAAAAACATTATAAGTACCTGCACCATTTTTATAACCCGACTGATATCCAAGAAATGAATTATACTGACCGGTTGTATTACCTTTACCAGTTCCCTTACCCAAAAATACACTATAGCTACTTGTTGTGTTATAATATCCTGCACTATCGCCGATAAAAACATTATTTCCACCTGCAGAGTTAGTATATCCAACAACATTACCAATAAAAACATTACTTAAACCAAGTGTATTTAATGCTCCTGACTTATATCCAAAAAACAAGTTATTACTTCCAGTATTATTATTTAAACCCGATTGATATCCAATAAAAGAATTATAGATACCGGTTGTTATTGCATCACCTGCCTGATGTCCAATAAAATAATTATCAGGAGTAAGATTCATATAACTTGTAGAAGTTCCTGTACTAATATTACAAACACCAAATCCTGCAGAAGGGTTAGCCGTAAAAACTCTAGTACTGTCAGGCGTGACATGCAAATAATTATGTGTGAGTGCTTTTGCGCTATTTCTTCCACTTACAGCAAAACCTCCTCTGTTAGCCTGAATAGCATCGTCGTTAACAAAAACATTTACGCTGTCTTCATAAACAACAAAAACTGTTTGTCCCGCTTTATTTTTCACTTCAAAAAGTGGCTCTGTAGCTAAAGCTGTTGCACTTCCCTGAACCACCATTCTACCTAGTGGACTGGTTGTACCAACACCTAATCTTTCGTTTGAATTATCCCATACAAAGTTTGTATTTCCTCCGAACGAACCTGAGTTATTAAATTGAATTGTTTTATTTAAACCACCGGGGGTACCGGAATTTAAATCGGTACTACTAATTGTAAAGTTTGGATATGTTCCGCTAATAGTAGTGGCACCACCCTGAGTTAAAGAAACAGTCTGATCTGGTGAGGTGTTTGTAATTGTTGTTCCTGTAACATTTATACCAGTACCAGCAGTATAAGTTGTATTGTTATCTGTAGCAGGAGCCCAGTTTGTTCCATTAAATTTTAATGCTTGCCCGTTTGTTGCAGACATTGAATTAAGCTTTACTGCAGTAACACTTCCATCAGCAATTTTAGATGTTGTTACAGCATTGTTAGCAATTGTTAAAGCGCCTGCACCTGTTACATCGCCGGTATGAGTGGCATTTGGACTAGAGTTAGTAACCGTGAATGTCGGATAAGATCCGGTAATAGTAATCCCTGTTCCATTTACCATTGTTACAGTCTGATCGGGAGATGTGTTAGAAAATGTTGTACCTGTTAAACTTAAGCCAGATCCAGCAGTATATGTTGTATTATTATCTGTACTTGAAATTGTAAAATTTGGATATGTTCCTGTTACTGTTGTTGCACCACCTTGAGTTAAAGTTACTGTTTGGTCTGGAGCTGTATTTGAAATTGTTGTACCTGTAACATTTATTCCAGTTCCTGCAGTGTATGTTGTATTGTTATCAGTACTTGAAATAGTAAAATTAGGATATGTTCCAGTAATTGTTGTAGCTCCAGCCTGTGTTAAATTAACAGTTTGATCGGGTGCTGTATTACTTATTGTTGTTCCTGTTACATCTATTCCGCTACCAGCAGTGTAAGGAACAGTTCCACCAGTAGATGTAATTAAAAAATTAGGATATGTACCACTTACAGATGTAGAACCTGCTCCTGTTAAGTTTACAGTTTGATCAGGTTGTGTATTATTTATTGTAAAATTAGGGTATGTACCTGTAACGCTTGTTCCAGTTCCGGAGTTTATAACAACAGTCTGATCAGGAGTTGTATTTGTTATAACATTGCCTGTAATATCAATGCCAGTTCCGGATGTATAAGTTTGTCCTGCATTGCCTGATGTTTCGGCATATAATGCATATGGAACACTCAATAACTGTGTAGTTCCCATATCTATGTAACTTGTTCCTCCAAGGGGATCGGCTTCAACCTTAATAAAGTGTACAGCACTACCCCAGCTAATACCTGCAAAATTTCCGGTAGTATTGCCACTTCCAATAGAAAGGGTTACAATTCCGAAAGCATTTGTAGTTGCTGTATGGGTTTCGATATAATCAACTGTCCCATTTATTGATCCGGAGATAATACTAATCTGAAAGCTTACAGTTTGATTTGCCATTGCAATACCAGATGCATCGCGAACTACAGCCTGATATAGGAAAGACTGAGGAGACTGAGCAAACAACAGCATTGAAAGCATTATTAAAATGCTTGAAATAAGAGTTTTTTTCATGGTTATTTTATGTTATTTTCTATTTTTTCAATTCTTTGAATTAGTTTTTCAATTACTATTTTTTGTTCTTCATTTTCTTTTATTAATTTTTCATTTAATTCCTGCACTGCTTTTACTAAAGGGACTGTAAATTCTGCATATCTAAGTCCATAGAAATCATTTTTATTTTTTGGCTTATCAACCCCACTAAAATCAAACCCTAATTCATTAGCAGCTTTTTCAACATCTTGAGCAATAAATCCTGTTTGCAATATATTACCTTTAAAAATTTCAGAATCTTTTATTCTAATTGAATCAGGAGAATTAAAGTAATTTGCTATATTTTCAATATCCAAATGATATGTTACTGGCTCTAATTTTAAAATAAAATCTAGACCTGGTACATTGTTTTTAATATCTTTTTTAAATCTTTTATCTGAAATATTGGACCAATCTGTAAACCCACCAATACTAGTTACATCCCAATTTCCAATACGTACTTGGTTACTAGCTGTTGTCATTGCATTAAATCCTAATGCTGTTGTATTTGATAGTCCATCGGATATTACATTTGAGTTATATCCTAGTGCAGTATTGTAGAAGCCTGTAATGTTCTGGTTTAGAGTACTCGCTCCAACTGAAGTATTATAATAACCACTTGAATTATTATATAAAGAACCAGATCCAATAGCTGTGTTTTGATATCCATTATTATTTACCCAGAGTGCATAAGATCCAAACGCAACATTTGAATAACCATCAAAATTGTTATTCAATGAATAGTTACCAATGGCCAAATTTAGGAATCCGGTATTATTATGTTGCATTGCATTAACTCCAATTGCAATATTGTTTGATCCGGTTGTATTATCTTGTAATGCTTGAAATCCAGTTGCTGTATTAGTTTCACCAGTTGTGTTAGAATATAATGACTTATACCCTTGCGCTGTGTTATAACTACCTGAAGTTGTAGAGTAACCTGTATTGTAACCTATGTAAACATTGTAAAAGCCTATTGTATTTCCGTATCCTGCATGGTCACCAATAAAAACGTTATCATATCCGGAAATATTTGAATAGCCAGATTTATGACCCATAAAAACATTAGAATATCCATTTGTGTTTGCAAAGCCGGTGCTGTTTCCTATGAAAATATTTTTAAAACCTGATGTATTTGAGTATCCCACACTATCTCCAATAAAAATGTTGCTATTTCCAGATAAATTGTTAAATCCTGAGCGATATCCAATAAAATAATTTTTTATACCCGATGTATTACTATAACCACTTTGATAACCAATAAATGAATTGTACTTTCCTGTATTTGCTGTGTTTAATGTTAACTCTTTTCCAGCCTCATGGCCAATAAAATAGTTTTTAGGAGTCATTTGCATATAATTTGCAGTTGGACCACCGTTTAAATCAGAAACACCAAAGCCGGTTAATGAATCACCAGTATGAATTCTAGTGTTGTCAGGAGTGACTCTTAGGTAATTATTTGTTATTGCTTTTGAGTTATTTCTACCACTAACAGCAAATCCTCCACGATTAGATTGTATAGCATCATCGTTAACATATACATTAACGCTGTCTTCGTAAACAACAAAAACTGTTTGTCCTGCTTTATTTTTTACTTCAAAAAGTGGCTCTGTAGCTAAAGCTGTTGCACTTCCCTGAACCACCATTCTGCCCAATGGACTGGTTGTACCAACACCTAATCTTTCGTTTGAATTATCCCATACAAAATTTGTATTTCCACCAAAAGTACCTGAATTATTAAATTGAATTGTTTTATTTAAACCACCGGGTGTTCCAGAATTTAAATCGGTACTACTAATTGTAAAGTTTGGATATGTTCCGCTAATAGTAGTGGCACCACCCTGGGTTAAAGAAACTGTTTGATCAGGTGAAGTATTTGTAATAGTTGTTCCTGTTAAATTTATTCCAGTACCAGCAGTATAAGTTGAATTGTTATCAGTACTTGAAATTGTAAAGTTTGGATATGTTCCAGTAATTGTTGTAGCTCCAGCCTGTGTTAAATTAACAGTTTGATCGGGTGCTGTATTTGTTATAACATTACCTGTAATATCAATGCCACTTCCTGATGTATATGTTTGTCCTGCATTGCCTGATGTTTCGGCATATAATGCATATGGAACGCTCAATAACTGTGTAGTTCCCATATCTAAATAACTTGTTCCACCGGCTGGATCCGCTTCAACTTTAATAAAGTGTGACGATGCTGACCAGTTAATTGAAGAAAATATTCCAGTTACCGGCAAACCTAAACCAACATTTAAGGTCACAATTCCAAATTGATTTGTAACGGAATTATGATTTTCAACATATTCAACAGTTCCTGAAACAGAACCTGAAATAATACTTAATTTAAAATTTACAGATTGAGACTGAAGCACATTCCCACTAGCATCACGAATAACAGCCTGATATTGGAATGATTGAGGAGCTTGTGCGAAAATAAAATCGGTACTAATAAATGTAATTATTAGCAGAAAAAAAACTTTTCTCATTTAAATTTGTGTTAAATTACAAATATGTTATTTAACACAAATTTCGATAAATTCTTCTATATAATAAAATATTGTTGAAAAATAATTCCCATTTAGAAACAAGCTTTAACCAATAATGAACAAAACAGCTTGACCTACAAGCTATTTCTGAGTATTATTTACAATTGATTTTAAATCTTCAATTTGTTTCTTAAGGTCTTCAATTTGTTTCTGTTGCTCTTGCATTGCTTTAATAATTGGAACAACAAATTCTGCATATCGCAACGCATAATGACCATTTGCATTTTTAGGTTTATCAATTCCACTAAAATCAAAATTCAGTTCATTAGCAATTTTCTCAACATCCTGAGCAACAAAGCCTGTATATCTCATATTTTCTTTACCTGAACGTTTTGCATCTTCAATATTAAATTCGTTCCCTAAATGCGACGATAACCCATTAATATCAAGATTATAAGTAACAGGTTTTAATTTTAAAATAAAGTCAAGACCATGAACATCATCTTTTACATTAGTTTTAAATCTTCCATCAGAAAGATTTGACCAACCAACATACCCTCCAATACTAGTCATCCAAACATTTCCAATTACAGCCTGAAAATCGGTTGTTGGTCTTGCTAAATATCCCAGTGCTACAGTACTCCACAAACCACTACCTGCAACAGCTGGTCCTGCATCTTTTCCTACAGCGGTATTTTCATTTCCGGTTGTAACATTATACAGCGAATAATAACCTACTGCTACATTTTCATTCGAATTTTCGCAATTATACAAAGCCATTGGACCTATTGCAAGATTGTAATTACCTGTAGAGTTAGCATAAAGTGAATAAGATCCAAAAGCTGCATTGTTTGATCCAGTGGTATTCTGAACCATCGAACTTTTCCCTACTGAGGTATTTGTATTTCCAGATGTATTAAGACGCATTGCAATATCTCCAATTGCGACATTATCACTTGCGGTGTTATTGTATAATGCAGAATTTCCGATAGCAATATTTCGGGAGCCTGATCCTGAATTATACATAGTACTATGTCCAATAGAGATATTAGCATTTCCGGTTGTATTGGCTCTGGAAGCATTCATACCAACTGCAGTATTATAATTACCGCTTGTATTATTTAACTGTGCTGAAGTTCCAACAGCAGTATTCTCTATACCTGTGGAATTATTATTTAATGCAGAACTACCTATAGCTGTATTATAACTACCTGTTAAATTATTAATTAACGCATAATTACCATATGCCGAATTAC
The DNA here is from genome assembly GCA_016218155.1 of Bacteroidia bacterium. Lineage (NCBI taxonomy): Bacteria > Pseudomonadati > Bacteroidota > Bacteroidia > Bacteroidia bacterium. The sequence goes on along the minus strand of JACREQ010000046.1, from coordinate 99,379 downwards.
TATTCCCTGTTGAATTCATCATTAAAGCACTAAAGCCAGTTCCTAAATTATCATGACCAATTGTATTATACCGCAAAGTACTTTCCCCAATAGCGGTATTCCATTCTCCTGTTGTATTTTCATTTAACGAGAAATTTCCAATTGCAGTATTGTAACTTGCATTACTATGTTGAAGCGCATAAGCACCTATTGCAACATTATAGTCTCCAGATGTATTATTTAAAAGTGCACCTGAACCTAATGCAGTATTATTTAGACCTTCGGTATTCATATATAAGGTGCTAGTTCCAATTGCGGTATTATCTTCACCAATAGTATTACTATACATTGAATATAAACCAAATGCAGAGTTTCTTGACCCTATAGTATTATTATTTAAAGTTCCTTGACCCACTGCTGTATTTTGAGATCCTGAGGTATTTAACATTAAAGTATTACTACCAATAGCAGTATTATTAGTACCAACTGTATTCGAATACATTGCATTATTTCCAACTGCAACATTAGAAGAACCAGATATATTGTTATGAAGTGCAAATGAACCTACTGCTGTATTTAAAGAACCAGTAGTTGTTGAAAAGCCTGTTTCATATCCAATCATAACATTCTGCTGACAACTTGTTAACTGGTAACCAGACCTATATCCCATAATGGTATTATAGATCATATCAGCAGAATTTGTTGCTGCTTCATAACCAATTATAATATTACTGCCACCAATAGTAAGATTTTGACCGGCACGATATCCGATAATAGAATTATTCGAGCCATTTGTTAAACTTGCACCAGCCATATAACCCATAACATTATTATAAATTCCATTTACAATATTCTGTCCTGAACCATGTCCGATAAAATAATTACTAGGATTAAGATGCATATAACTTGTAGAACTAGTACTTCCGATATTCTCAACACCAAAACCTCCGATAGTATCGCCAGTGTAAATTCTTGTAATATCAGGATCAACAGTTAAATAGTTATTTGTAATAGCTTTTGAGCTATTTCTACCGCTAACTGCAAAACCTCCTTTATTTGATTTTGCACCTTCATCTTTAACATAAATATGAACGCTATCGGGATAAACAACAAACACAGTTTGACCAGCTGCATTTTTTACTTCAAATAATGGATCAGTTGGCAGTGCAGTAGCATCGCCTTTAACAACCATTTTACCAATCGGGTTATTAATACCTACACCAACATTTCCTGAATTTGAATTATAAATGTTTGAACCATTTTTAACCCATAATGTATCACCAGAATTTTCAGAGTACAAAGCATATGGAACAGATAATAATTGAGTGGTTCCCATGTCGATGTATCCACTGCCTAAATTGGCTTCTACTTTTAAGTAATGATTTGCACCACCCCAGTTTACTAAAGATAAATCTCCTACTGAAACTACACCATTACCAACCATTAAATTCACAACTCCAAATTGGTTTGTTATACCAACATGAGTTTCCATAAATTCAACATTGCCTGTTGAAGTGCCTGATATAATACTTAATTGAAAACTAACAGATTGATTGCTCAAAACATTTCCCAATGCATCGCGAACAACACACTGGTAATGAAAAGACTGTGGAGATTGAGCTAAAATTAAATTTACAAATGACATACATGTCAAAAAAAGTATAGCTATTTTTTTCATAAAAATTAATTATTATTTAGGTTATTTGTCAAATTTACAATTTTCTTTATTATAAAAAAACCTGAATTAAAATTCAGGTTTTTTTATAATAAAGACTTTAAAATACATCAATAAAGAAATCAATTATTTCTTAGAAACACCTAGATTTGTTTTAAGAATTTCTATTTCTGCTTTTAATTTCTCAAGTTCGTTATTTCTTTTACTTAATTCATTTACCTGATTTTCTATATTGTCAACTTTTGATTTCAAATTACTATTATCAGTTTTCAATTGGATATTATCATTACTCATTTTTTCAATTATAGACTGCTGATCCTTAATAGCATTAATCAACACAGGTATTAAATCAGAATAATTTACTCCAAGAGTTTTTAAACTATCAGCACCTTCAATTACAACTTCAGGAATAACTAACTGCAAATCCTGAGCTATTAGTCCAATCTTATTAGATTTATCAACCGATTCTTTCCAGTTAAATGTAACAGGGTTAAGTTTCATAACATCATTCAAACCATATCTTAAATTTTTAATATTTTCTTTTAATCTACGGTCTGAAGTTTGTATTGTACCATTTGTTGCATATACTGCTGTCCATTTATAAGTAGAAGATCCTAATGTAAATGTATTATTAACAGTAGGTGTTACATTACCGCCTAATCGTAAATCTTTCCATGTAAAAGTACCTCTGTCATATGATTGAATATACCCTATTCCTCCACTATACGCAATTTCTACTCCAGCTCCTGTAGTTGGCCATGTGGCACCGCATGCTCTTAAAGATCCATTAACGTCCAAATCTGTAGCAGGGGCTTTTGAGATTCCAACATTTCCATTTAATTTTAAAATATCATTATCAAACTCACCATAAATAAGTGGATTAACTTCATCGCTTGCACCCTCAATAACTAATTTATTATTTCCTGCTAAAGATAGCTGATTACCAAGAAAAATATTTCCACTGTAGCCTCCGTTACCAGTTACATAACCAATAAAGATATTGTCATCACCAGTATTTGCAACACCTGCACCTTGCCCAACAAAAATATTTCTGTTGCTATTTGTTGCCAAAAGTCCTGCCCAATATCCAATCATAACATTATTTGCTCCATTGTTACCTGCACCAGAAGCCCAACCTAAATAAGTATTTCCATCACCTGTTAAGTTTGCCGCACCAGCCGAACTTCCCATAAATAAATTATAACCTCCAGTTGTATTACTTCTTCCTGCCTGACTTCCGATAAAAATATTATTACTAGCTGTATTATTTGCTCCGGCGCTATCTCCTATACAAACTAAAGAACTTCCAGAAGCATTTTTATATCCGGCCTGATCTCCAATAAAAACATTTTTATACCCATCAGTATTATAATAACCTGTTCTATATCCAAGAAAAATATTTTTTATACCAGTTGTATTATTATAACCACTTTCAGTTCCTATAAATGAGTTATTAGCTGCAGTAGTATTATAAAAACCAGATCTATATCCTAAAAATATATTATTTGCTGAATTATTATAATATCCGCTATATGAACCAATGGATATTGAATTAGAACTTTTATCTGCTGAATATCCGCTTCTTGAACCTATAATTACACAATCATCAGTACTATCTGCATTATAGCCACCATAATATCCAAAAAACACATTATTATTACCTAATGTAGCTAAATACCCTGAATAAAAACCTAACAACGAGTTATAATTTCCTGTAACATTTGCCGACCCAGACGATGCTCCAATAAATGTATTTCTTACACCAGTTAAATTACTATAACCAGCATGATCTCCCATAAAAGTATTACTATAGCCTGTTGTATTAGCCCGTCCGGAATAATAACCAAAGAATGAATTATAATAACCATTTGTATTACTATAACCGGCATCTTCACCCATAAAAGTGTTGCTATACCCAATAGAATTTGCATAACCCGCACTTTTTCCTACAAAAACATTATTTACTCCTGTAGTATTACTGTAACCTGCATTATAACCTAAAAACACACCATCGGTTCCACCTGTATTTGAATATCCTGATTTATAACCAAGGAAAACATTATTATCACCGCTTGTAGTAGACCTACCAGACATGTAACCCATAAAAGAATTATATACTCCAGTGTTTAAAATACTTTTACCTGCCTCGTGTCCAATAAAATAATTTCTCGGTGTCAGTTGCAAGTATGAAGTTTTGGAAGAAGTTCCAATATTTCTTACTCCAAAACCTTTAATTGTATCTCCTGTATAAATTCTGGTACTATCAGGAGTAACTTTAAGAAAATTATGAGTCAATCCTTTTGAACTATTTCTGCCACTAACAGCAAACCCTCCTCTGTTAGATTGTATAACATCATCATTAACAAAAACATTTACACTATCAGGATAAACAACAAAAACTGTCTGACCAGCTGCATTTTTCACTTCAAATAGAGGTTCAGTAGCAGAAGCAGTTGCACTTCCCTGAACAACCATTCTACCAGCTGGATTGGATAGACCTACACCAAGTCTTTCATTTGAATTATCCCACATTAAATTTGCATTTCCAGCAAAAGTTCCAGAATTATTAAATTGAATCGTTTTGTTTAAACCGCCAGGAGTTCCAGCATTATTATCTGAAACTGGCAACCATGATGTACCATTCCATCCGAGTACCTGACCTGATGAAGGTGCTGTACTTGAAACATTTCTTGATTGTAACTGATTAGCATTCCATAAAGCCGTTGTTGTATTTGCATTAATTGTACTTCCTGAAACTGTAATACCGGTTCCTGAGCTGTATGTTGTATTTAAATCTGTATTAGGAGCCCAATTAGCACCATTAAATTTTAAAACTTGTCCATTAGTTGCTGCCATTGAATTTAGTTTTGCTGCAGTAACATTTCCATCTGCAATTTTTACTGTTGTTACAGCATTATTTGCAATTGTTAACGCACTTGCACCAGTAACATCTCCTGTATGAGTAACATTTGGACTAGCATTAGTAACTGTAAAACTAGGATAAGTTCCGGTAACTGACATTCCGGTACCTGCAGATATTGTTACAGTTTGATTAGGAGATGTATTTGTTATAACACCACCCGAAATTTGAATCCCTGTTCCAGCTGTATATGTACCTGCTGGTCCTACAAGCGAAGTACCAGTTCCCCAAACACCAGCAGTCTTAGGTCCAAAAATCGTATTAGTTATTGTATTAATGTAAAAATCGCCATTTACACCCTGTGTTGTTGGATTTGAAGTACCATTTAACACTGTGTAACCATTTGTACCATTTGTTCCATTTGTTCCATTTGTTCCGGCAACACCTTGTGGACCGACTATTGATGTTCCGGTTCCCCATACTCCGGCAGTTTTAGGACCAAATATTGTGCTTGATGTTGTATTAATATAAAAATCGCCATTTACACCCTGAGTAGTAGGATTTACTGTACCACTTAAAACAGTAAAACCATTTGTGCCATTTGTACCATTTGTGCCATTTGTACCTGCAATACCCTGAGGTCCCACTAATGAAGTTCCACTTCCCCATACTCCTGCTGTTTTAGGTCCAAACAATGTGCTTGTTGTTGTATTAATATAAAAATCGCCATTTACACCTTGAGTTGTTGGATTTACAGTCCCATTTAAAACAGAATAACCATTTGTTCCGTTAGTACCGTTTGTGCCATTTGTTCCATTTGTTCCAGCAACACCCTGAGGACCAACTAACGTAACCCCAACTCCCCAAACACCAGCAGTTTTAGGTCCAAATATTTTATTAGTTGAAGTATTAATATAAAAATCACCATTTATTCCTTGAGTTGTAGGATCAACAGTTCCATTTAATATAGTCTTACCATCTGTGCCATTTGTTCCGGCGGTACCCTGTGGCCCAGCTGGTGCTTGAAATTCAACCCAATGCGATGGATCTAAATATGGTTGAGTTGTAGAAGGTGTAACTGCTGTCTGACAAATCCACATTGAATTTACAGATGCACTACCTGTAGAACGATCAAAAACATAGTCACCATTTACATAATTTGTACCACTTAACCAATTACCCTTATTTGTAAGACCAGTACCGGCAGGACCTTGAATCCCCTGAATACCTTGAGGTCCTATTAATGATGTTCCGGTTCCCCATGCTCCAGCTGCTTTTGGTCCAAATAATGTACTTGTTGATGTATTTATATAAAAATCGCCATTTACACCCTGAGTTGTTGGGTTGGAAGTGCCATTCAAAACAGAATAACCATTAGTTCCGTTTGATCCATTTGTACCATTTATTCCGTTTGTACCATTTGTGCCAGCTATTCCTTGAGGTCCTATTAATGAAGTTCCGCTACCCCAAATACCAGCTGTTTTAGGGCCAAATATTGTGTTAGTTGTTGTATTAATGTAAAAATCACCATTTACTCCCTGAGTTGTTGGATTTACTGTACCATTAATTACAGATGTTCCGTTAATACCGTTAGTTCCATTTATTCCATTAGTACCAGCTATACCCTGAGGTCCAATTAAAGAAGTTCCGGTACCCCAAACACCTGCAGTTTTAGGACCAAATATTGTGTTAGTTGTTGTATTAATATAAAAATCACCATTTACACCTTGTGTTGTTGGGTTTAACGTTCCATTTAAAATCGAATATCCATTTGTTCCATTTGTACCGTTAATTCCATTTGTACCATTTGTACCGGCCAACCCTTGAGGTCCAATTATTGATACACCACTACCCCAAACACCTGCAGTTTTAGGACCAAATATTGTGTTAGTTGTTGTATTAATATAAAAATCACCATTTACACCTTGTGTTGTTGGGTTTACAGTCCCGCTTAAAACAGAATTTCCATTTGTTCCATTACTACCATTTAAACCATTTGTACCATTTGTTCCATTTAACCCATCCTGTGAAATCATTTGCCATGCAGAACCATTATAAATATAAGATTTCTTATCTGTTGAATTATAATAAGCCTGATTTAATGTAGGACTACCAGGGGCTGCGGCATATGTTCCCAGCCATGAAATAGAGATACCGTTTATTCCGGGATTTCCTTGTAAACCTTGAGTTCCCTGCAATCCCTGAATTCCCTGCAAACCCTGTGTTCCATCCTGAGAAATTATTTGCCATGATGATCCATTATAAACATATGATTTACCTAAAGTAGAATTATAATATGCATCGTTTAACAAAGGTGAAGATGGCGCAACTGTTAATGTTCCAATCCAATTTAGTGAAATACCATTTTGCCCAGCAGTTCCTGCGACTCCTTGAAGCCCTTGAATACCCTGTACTCCCTGTAAACCTTGAATTCCTTGATTACCCTGCAAACCCTGAATTCCCTGTAAGCCCTGAGCTCCATCCTGTGCGATTAATTGCCACGAAGTTCCATCATAGATATATGATTTTCCATCAGTTGAGTTATAATAACCTTGATTAAGTAAAGGTAAAGACGGAGCTGAAGCAAAAGTTCCTAACCATTCTATAGAAATTCCATCATTACCCTGAAGACCATCATTACCCTGAATTCCCTGAAGACCTTGAGGACCCTGTATTCCCTGAATTCCTTGAGCTCCATCCTTTGAAATAATTTGCCATTGTGAGCCATCATAAATATAAGATATACCATCAACTGAATTATAATATCCATCATTTAATGAAGGAGAAGAAGGTGGAGATGAATAAGTTCCCTGCCAATTCACAGAAACACCATTAACTCCGCCATTTCCAGCAGTCTTTGCATAAAGTGCATAAGGAACACTCAATAACTGAGTTGTTCCCATATCAATAAAACTAGAGCCTCCGGTTGGATCTGCTTCTACTTTTAAAAAATGTAAGGCATTTCCCCAATCAATGATAGTAAAATCACCGCTAACTTGTGTTCCGGTTCCAATTGAAATTGAAACCAACCCAAATGAATTAGTAGTTACTAATTGAGTTTCTACATACATTAAATTTCCAGTTGGACTACCAGACAAAATACTCAGCTGGAAATTAACAGGCTGATTAACAATAGCAGCACCGCTTAAATCACGAACCACACATTGATATTGAAATGATTGTGGTGTTTGCGCAAAAACAGTTGCACAAAGCATTAGACTAATAAATAATACAATAAATTGTTTCATATACAGTTACGTTTTCTGATTTTTAAATTCTATTTAAAATGTGACTTAAAATTAAATTATTATAAATTTTAAAGCAAATAAAACTAAGTATTATTCAAATACCTATATATTTTTTAAAAGGCAATTATTTATTCAAAACAATCTTTTCAAGAGCTTCTATTCTCTTTTGAAGGTCATTATTTATTTGCATAAGCTCCTGATTTTTTGCATTTAATTCTTGCACTGCTTTAACTAAAGGAACTGTAAATAATGAATATGCTACACTATAATTATCATTATCATTTTCAGGTATATGTAATCCATTAAAATTATAACCACATTCTTTGGCAGCAACTTCAATTTCCTGAGCAATAAAACCTGTTTGTCGAACACTTGATGATGAAGTATAATCTTTTTTACTCATTAAATCTTCCCTTAAGCTATCACTCATATCTTTCATTAAAAAAGCATCAAATTTACGAGTATCGAAATTGTAAACAATTGGTCTTAGTTTAGTAATAAAATCAAGTCCTTTTACTTCCTCGGTAACATTATTTTTAAATCTTCCGTCTGATGGCCATGTATATGCTACCTGACCTTCGATTACTGTAGTTGAAGCATCACCAATTCTTACTTTATTACTCTGATTTATAACTGTATTTGCACCCAAAGCTGTTGAATTATTATAATTTCCATTATAAAATGCAGCATAACCTAATGCAGTATTATTAATACCTGTTGTATTACTTCTTAATGCTGCAGCACCGTTTGCTGTATTATTACTTCCTGTATTATTCTGTAAAGCACTTGAACCAGTAGCAATATTACCACTACCAGTAACATTTGAATAAAGTGCAAGGTTACCAATTGCTGTATTATCATTACCGGTAGTATTGTTTGCTAAAGCATATGAACCAACAGCAGTTGTAAAACTGGCAATAGTATTATCATATAAAGCCTGATAACCAATTGCAGTATTTTGAGAACCAGATGTATTGCTATAACCTGCTTGATACCCAATAAATGCATCATAAGATGCTGATGTGCTATAACCTGCACCAAATCCAACGAAAACATTATTACTTCCGGTAGAATTAAATCCAGCATCATAACCCATAAAAGCATTATTAGAGCCAGATGTATTATATCCAGTACGATATCCCATAAAAGTATTATTAGACCCTGAAGAATTATAACCTGTTAAATATCCAAGTGCAGAATTATTACTTGAAGCAGTCCCTAATCTTAATACTGCAGCCCCAACAGCTGTATTCTGGCTACCTGTTATGTTATTTTGTAATGAACTTGAACCAATTGCGATATTATCAATTCCTGTTGTATTTGCAAATAACACCATATTACCAACTGCAGTATTATCATTTCCTATTGTATTATTGTATAATGCATAAGACCCCATTGCTGTATTATAATCACCTGTAGTATTATGGTTTAATGTCATATATCCATTGGCTGTATTTTGATTTCCATCAATATTAGAAAAACCCGACTGATGTCCAATGAATGAATTAAATGTACCTATAGTATTATTTTTACCAGTTTCATAACCCAGAAATAAGTTATTACTTGCTGTGTTATTATAACCTGTATTATACCCAAGAAAAACATTATAACTCCCTGCAATATTGGCAAAACCACTTTGATAACCAATAAATGAATTATATTTTCCAGTAGTAGTACTATTTCCAGCATCATGGCCAATAAAATAATTTTTTGGGGTCATTTGCATATAACTATTATCAGATGTTGTTCCAATATTTTGAACACCAAAGCCAGCTAAAGTATCTCCGGTATATACTCTTGTATAATCTGGATCAACATAAAGAAAATCATGAGTTAGAGCTTTTGAATTATTTCTACCACTTACAGCAAAACCTCCTTTATTTGATTTTGCACCGGTATCTTTTACGTAAATATGGACACTATCAGGATAAACAACAAAAACAGTCTGACCTGCAGCATTCTTAACTTCAAATAAAGGATCCGTTGGTAGTGCAGATGCATCACCTTTTACTACCATTTTACCTACTGGGTTATTTATTCCAACTCCAACATTACCTGTATTATTATTATAAATATGGTTACCGTTTACACTCCATACACTATTTAAAGTATTTCCGCTTAAACTTAATCCACTTCCAACTGAAGATATTAATGGATTTTCCCAATACACAAATGTATTTGGGCTAGTTCCCCTTACAGTAAGAACTTGTCCAGCAACACCATGACTTCCTGCATAATCACGAATATGCCCCCAAAATAAATCAAAGTAATTAGCATTATTAGTACCCAATCCAATAATATTTGCGCCTGTTATACTTTGATTGTTCATTAAAATACTACTTGTTCCAGCACTATTACCATTTGTTAAGGTCTGTGCCAAAGTTTGTGTCGAACTAAAGACTGTACCAGTCAATCCCAATCCGGTACCTGCTGTATATGTAGTATTATTATCAGTACTTGAGATTGTAAAATTTGGATAAGTTCCAGTAATAGTTGTAGCTCCACCCTGAGTTAAAGAGACAGTCTGATCGGGAGCAGTGTTTGATATGGTTGTACCAGTTACATTTATACCTGTTCCTGCAGAATAAGCAGTATTATTATCAGTAGCAGGAGCCCAGCTAGTCCCATTATACTTTAACACCTGACCACTTGTTGCTGACATATTGTTAAGTTTTGCAGCAGTCACATTTCCATCTGCAATTTTGGATGTTGTTACTGCATTGTTCGCAATAGTTAAAGCACCAGAACCTGTAACATCTCCGGTATGAGTTGCATTTGGGCTTGAATTTGTAACAGTAAAAGACGGGTATGCTCCTGTAACCCCTATCCCTGTTCCACTACCTAATGTTATTGTCTGATCTGGTGCTGTATTTGAGAAAGTTGTACCTATTAAATTCAATCCGGAACCAGCAGTATATGTAGTATTATTGTCAGTACTTGAAATCGTAAAATTCGGATACGTTCCAGTAACTGAAGTAGAACCTGAACCTGATAAATTCAGAATCTGATCAGGTTGAGTATTTGTTACAGTAAAATTAGGATATACACCTGTAATGCTTGCACCTGAACCTGAATTTAGGACAACTATTTGATCAGGAGCTGTATTTGCAACAACATTGCCTGTAATATCTATACCATTTCCGGCAGTATAAGTTTGACCTGCATTACCGGCTGTCTCAGCATAAAGCGCATAAGGTATGCTTAATAATTGTGTAGTACCCATATCAATATAGCTTGTACCACCAGTTGGATCTGCTTCAACTTTAATAAAATGTAAGTTACCACCCCAATTTATTGATGCAAAGACACCTGTTACAGGAGTACCTAAACCAACAGAAAGAGTAACTATTCCAAATTGATTCGTTACAGTATTATGAGTTTCAACATACTCAACGGTTCCCGAAACAGAACCTGAAATTATACTTAATTGAAAATTTACAGACTGCGACTGCAATGCATTTCCACTTACATCGCGAACTACTGCCTGATATTGAAAAGTTTTTGGAGCTTGAGCAAATGTCGCATATGTGATTAAAAAACTGACAAATAACAAAGTGATCTTTTTCATAGTTTAAGATAGATTATATATAATCTTCAAAAATATAAAATAAAAAAATCAGAGTCAAGCTATTCGTCAAAATGAAACAAAATCTTTTTGAATATATTACACTTAATAATTTAACAACTTGAAAAAAAAATAAGTTTTATTGTTTTAAAATCTTTAAATTATTTATTTCTGATTTTAGTTCTGCATTATCTTTTGATAATTTATCTATCATAACTTTCAATTCTTTTATTGCATTTACCTGTGCTATTATGATAGAATGAATATCCAGATTAAGATAACCGTCTTTTTCAGACACCGCTTCAGGAAAAACTTTTTGAACATCTTGCGCACTAAATCCATAAAAATCTATTTCAGTCTCTTTAATTTTAAAAAGATTATCTTTTTTATACCTATAAATAATTGGGTTTAGTTTACAAATTTCATTTAGTCCTTTGTTATAACTACCTTTAACATCTTTCAAACGAATATCTGAAGTTATTGTCCATGTAGCAGATCCTGGCTTAGCTGCAGAATTCATAGCAAGTTGTAATTGATAAACTGGTACAGATATTCCAATTCCAACATTACCGTTTTTAAGAACCGTAACTGCATTTGAACGAGCAACAGAATTAGAACCATTTCCTAATACAAAAAGAGGGTCAGTAGAAATCCAATTTGATAAATCTCCAGAAATTTCATTATACCTTCCAAACACCAATGAATACGCTGCCTGAGCAGTAGTATAGTATCCAGTTGAAAACGCATGATCTCCCGTAGAACTATTAAATTGACCAATAGCCATTGATTCAGTACCGGAAGCATTGTTTAAATCACCAACAGCAGTTGCATGAATTCCTGTAACTGAATTTTCAGTGCCAATTGCAAAACTTGCAATATTAGTTGAGTTATTCCAAGCACCAATTGAAAATGATAGAAGCTCCCTTGAATGATTATAACTTCCAACACTAAAGCTTTGCTGTCCTGAACTTGTATTATCATAACCTATAGCAAATGCTCCTAAATAAGTGGTAGAATCATTTGTACCAATAGCAAAAGATCCGTTACCAATTGCAGTAGATCCCATACCAATAGCAAAGGCACTGTTTCCAGAAGCAACAGTAGGATAATTAAAAACCTGCCCACTTAAATCTCTTCTCCACGATCCGATAGCAAAACTACCATCTCCTAATGCCTGAGAACCTGTTCCAAAAGAGAATGATGCAGATCCATTAGCTAAAGCAGAATCGCCCATTGCATATGCATTAAAATTATTAGCAGTTGCATACTTTCCAAAAGCAAATGAATTTGCATAACCTGCATTTGCAAAACGACCTATTGCAGTTGAAAATGCCCCTCTCGCACGGGATTTAAATCCTAATGCCTGCGACCAATTTCCAATTGCTTTTGATTCGAAACCTGAAGCAAAAGAATTTAAGCCAACACTATCCTTATTTTCAACTAGAACTCTGCCAGTAAGAAATGCTTCTTTGGTTGGATACCATAAAATTCTTGGCTGACTTGGATTTATTATTTCGTTTGTATCAACACTTACATTTAAATAGTCCTTTAATCCACCTGAATTAATACCCATAACTGCAAAGCCATCTCTTGCAGCATCTTCATTTAAATATATTCTTGTTTTATCAGGAGTTACCTTAAGATAATTGTGAGTAATTGATTTAGAACTATTTCTACCACTAACTGCAAAACCTCCACGATTTGACTGAATTGCATCATCGTTTACAAACACATTTACACTATCCTGATAAACAACAAATACCGTTTGACCTGCTGAATTCTTTACTTCGAATAATGGATCTGTAGCTAAAGCAGAAGAACTACCCTGAACTACCATTCTACCATTAGGGTTATTTACTCCAACTCCAACATTACCTGAATTATTATTATGAATATTATTTCCAGATTTTGACCAGACAGTATCACCTGCATTTCCTGATGTTTCAGAATACAACGCATATGGAACACTTAATAATTGTGTAGTACCCATATCTAAATAATTTGTACCTCCAGTTGGATCAGCTTCTACTTTAATAAAGTGTGGCAATGTTGACCAGTTAATTGAAGCAAATATTCCTGTAACAGGCAAACCATTCCCTACCGCAAGATTTACAACACCAACTGTATTTGTTGTTGCTAAGTGAGTTTCAACATATTCAACAGTCCCCGAAACAGAACCAGATATTATACTCAACCTAAAATTAACTGATTGCGAAACTATTGCATTACCACTAGCATTTCTAACTACTGCTTGATATTGGAAAGATAATGGTGATTGAGCGTTTGAGCAATAAAATAGCAGTCCTGCTATTATTGCAAGAAATACTTTTTTCATAAAAAAGGAATAAATTATTTTTTAGCGATACGGAAAATCTTGGTGTACTGATAGTTTTTGTCTCTTACTTCTAAAAGATAATTAGAAGAAGCCAATTGCGACATATTTACAGAAATCTTATCTTGAGAAGATTCACAAGTTTGCTCAGAAATCTTTTTACCAGCTAAATCGAATAAAGTAATATAAAGCGTATTATCTTTATCTGTTGTCCAGTCAATTACGATATAGTCTGTTGCAGGATTTGGGAAAACATTTACATCAAAATCCTGAATAGTTTGTGTTGTTATTGCAACCACATCATAACTCGGTTGTTGAAAACCCTGAGTTAATGTAGTTCCGCTATTAGTAGCTGTAGCAATTACTGGTTCGCCTAATGTCCAGCTAACTGAATAACCTCCATTTTGAGTATAACCACCTGAAGAAGCTATTACCTGTGGCGTAATCTGCTGCGCATCAATAGTGTATAATGCAAATATGCTAACTATTAGTGTAAGTGTAATTCTTTTCATTTCAAACTTTTATTAATATTTTATCAAAAATATTTCAATTTAACTTACAAAGCAAATTATTAATCAAAATTTTGATAAAAAAGTTGGTTAAATAACACCAACTTTTTTATCAAAATCATACATATTACTCAATTACAAACTTATGAACAGCTTGTTCATTCTTAGAATTAATCTTTGCTATATATATTCCTTTAGCAAAATTCGAAAAATCAAAATTTAAAATCTGACCTAAGTTAATATCAGTATTTGCAGAACTGATTTCCTTTCCAAAAATATCATATACTACAATACTTATTTTTCCCTGTAAGTTTCCAAAATTAATTGAGATATTACCATTTGAAGGATTTGGATATAATAATGTTGATTCGACATCATTATCATTTTTAGGAACAGAAACATTAGTATCCCATTTAAAAATTCCACTTGTAGTAGCATTCTGACTAAATCCTCCTGCCCAGCCTGTATAATCATCCATAAATTCTACAGAAATATATTGAACAGCTGTATCTACGACTGTCCATGTTGTGCCATAATCTAAACTATAAGAGCTATTATAATTTGCTGCACTACTTGCTCCTCCATCAGTTCCTACAGAATAATATTTACCAGGAAGATTAGGTACTGCACAAATATCACTTTTACCCATTCCAACACCTGGTGTTACTGTATTCCAGGTTGCACCTCCATCATTTGTAACTTTCATTGTAAGAGTTGTTATTGCACCGGTACTTGTATTATAAACAATTTGCTGTGCAATTCCATTATTCTCATTATTAAAAGTAATTTTCTGAACATCTGTTAATCCCGGAGTAAGAACTGTCCATGTTAAACCTTTGTCAGTTGATTTAAATATTCTTCCTTTATTAGTTCCAAACCATGACACATTTCCAAATGCATCGTAAACACCAGTCCAACCCATTTCTCCAGATAAAGCAACAGGAATATTTGCAGATGGAACAGCTGTCCATGTAAGACCTCCATCACTTGTTGTATAAATTTCAAATACATTGCTAACTGGATCACCCATGCAATATCCTTCCAACTCGTTATAAAAATGGGCAATATTTAAAAAGCTAGCCGAATTTGAAAACATTGCAGTTGTTCCTTGTCCTGTCCATGTTGTTCCACCATCTGTTGTAATATACACTTTACCACCAGCACCTGTTGTTGGATACATTCCAACCCATGCTTTCTGATCAGTCATTGCAACAATATTTGAAGGAGCAAAAGATCCTGTTACATTAATAGTTCCTGGAGTCCATGTTGTGCCAGCATTTGTTGTTCTTGTATATTCCTTAACTGCAGCACCAGTTGTACCATCAATGGCAGTAGACCAGGCTATTGAATCACTCACTATACTAATATTATATGCACCTCTGTACAATTGTGCAAAACCACTAGCTTGCTCTATCCATGCACTATTTGCAGGTTGTTGAACTGTAATAAATGCAGTTTTTATTTCAGTGCTACTATTTGTACCATCAGTTACTGTTAGTGTTACTGTATATTGACCGGGAGTATTATATTGAATATTTTGTGGGTTCTGAACTGTTGATGTTAATGTATTAGATCCCGGGAAAGACCAGGACCATCCAGTAATTGTACCAACTGATAAATCTGTAAAATTTGCAAACCCACCTGCATTAATAAAATTACCACTACAAGTAAAGTTAGCAACTACAGGAGATATGCTATCCTGCACCATTGTTACGGCTGCAAATGCATTTATTCTACCGGCACCAACCATTCCCTGATGAGCTGCATCCTGAAGTGATTCAATGTTAGTACATGTTGCTTTTAAATATTGTTCTACTTTATCAGGAGTTAATGTAGGATCAACAGATAACATTAAACCACAAAGTCCGGCTGCAATAGGACATGCCATTGAAGTTCCCTGCATTTTACCATAAGTATTAGGAGAAGTTGTGCTATAAACTGAGTTATTTAATATCATATCCATAAGTCCACCATCATTCTGGTAGCCACCAGGAGCCATAACATCTATCCATGTACCGAATTCAGAGAATGAAGCAGCTTTATCATTACCATTTGTTGCGCCTACTGAAATAACATGATTACAAGCTGCTGGATATCCTATATAATTCACATTGTTAGGATCCTCATCACCAGCTCCATTATTACCTGCTGCTGCAACAAGCACACAGCCTTTATTGTATGCATAATCAACAATCATTTGCATAGTTGCAAAAAAACCAGGACCACCAAAAGACATACTTAAAATATCTGCACCGTTATCTGCTGCCCATGTGATTCCTTCATACATGGAAGATACACCTTGTCCACCATCTGCATCCTTACCTGCTTTAATTGCAATAATGCTACAATCAAATCCGATTGAAGCTGTACCTGTTGAGTTATTTGTTTGAGCACCTACCAAACCCGAGGTGTGTGTTCCGTGTGACCATATAGTTGATGTTGCAGGAGGAGCTGTATTTGCATCACCATCAGCTAAATCTATTGACGATACTACTTTATTCACTAAATCAGGATGAGTAGTATTTATAGCATTATCAATAACAGCTATTTTTATTGTTGCACTTCCATGTGTTACATCCCAAGCAGTTGTTGCATTTATTTTATCCAAATGCCAACGGTTACCAACTGTAGCATAATTTGCATCATTCGGAGTAAAACTTATACGATAATAAGGTGCTTTCTCAGCATACTCAATTTCAGGATTCTGCTCTATGGCTTTAATTAATTCATTTACTTCTGTTTTATTAGCAAACTCAATCATAAAAATCCGATGAAGACTTGGATCAGTAGTTTGCCAGAATGTATTTCTCATTGAAGTAATCTGAAACTCATCTTTCAAGCCTCTTAAGAAATTAACATTATCAACTAATACTTTTCCCATTTTAATTGAAAAATTCATGGGAGCATCGTTTTTAAATTTGACATAAATGCGTCCATCAACTGCATTTGCATCAACAGTTTGTGCAACTAAAACAAAATTACTTGAAAAGAAGCACAATAAAATCAGAATTAAGTTTTTAAATGTTCTCATTATAATAGCTTTAGGTAAATAAAAATAAAATTTATTGGTGTTACTAATATGGTAATTAATTTTTAAATTCTCTATATTATTATATATACTTTATTATTACACCATTTTTTTAATTAAGGCCTCTAATTAAATCTACTAACCTTAATTACAATACATTACAAACTAATAAATTAAATCTCAATAAAAAAACTTATAAACATTAACAGCTTAATTCTTCCCAATATTCAACTGCTCTTCTTGTATGAGGAATAACTATTGTACCACCAACCAGGTTTGCAACAGACAATATTTCAAAAAGTTCTTCAGTAGTAACTTTTAATTCGTAACATTTTTCTAAATGATATTTTACACAATCATCACATCTAAGAACTAAAGAGCTTACCAAACCAAGCATTTCTTTTGTTTTAGAAGATAAAACACCTTCCTGATAAGCAAGAGTATCTACACTGTAAATACGTTTTATCACCTTATTATCCGAAGCAAGAATTTTATCGTTCATACGCTTACGATATTCCCTAAAGTCATTTACAAGTTTTGACATAGTATTTAAACTTTTAAATCAGTTTACCAATTAATGTTCCTGAAGTGCACTTAATCACCTCTACCATAACAAATTCACCAGGCTGATTAGTTTTTGATGGAAAAACAATTACTTTGTTCTGTGAATTTCTGCCTACCAATTCTTCTTTAGATTTTTTTGAAAATCCTTCAATTAACACTTCATACTTTTTACCAACGTCAATTTGTTTTGAATCCTTACTCAGTTTTCTTTGTAATTCAATTACATCATTTAACCTTCGCACTTTAATTTCTTCAGGCACATCATCTTTCATATTTTTTGAAGCATATGTACCTGGACGTTCAGAATATTTAAACATAAAAGCAAAATCATAACAAATCAATTCCATTAATGATAATGTTTCTTTGTGATCTTCTTCTGTTTCTCCACAAAATCCAACCATTATATCAGTTGAAATTGCACAATCAAGAACTATTCTTTTTATTGAATTAATTCTATCAAGGTACCAGTCTCTGCTATAACCTCTGTTCATTCTTGTTAATGTATTTGTACTTCCAGACTGTACAGGCAAATGAATACTTTTACAAATATTATCGTACTTTGCCATTACTTCAAGAACACTATCACTTAAATCTTTAGGATGGTTAGTGCTAAACCGAATTCTAATTTTCGGGTAAGTTACAGCAACAATTTCAAGTAAATTCGAAAATGATGTGTCAACATCAGATTCATCAGAATAATTAAAAGAGTCAACATTCTGCCCAATTAAAGTTACTTCCTTATATCCTTTTTTTATCAAATCGCCAACTTCATTAATAATCGTATCAGGCTTTCTGCTTCGTTCAACACCTCTAACATAAGGCACAATACAATACGAGCACATATTCTGACACCCACGCATAATCGAAACAAAAGCCGACACACCATTACTATCATATCTTACAGGCGAAATATCTGCATAAGTTTCCTCCTGAGAAAGATATACATTTACAGCTTTCTGACCTGTTTCAGCGTTTTCTAACAGCTTTGGCAAATCGCGATAACTATCAGGACCTACAACTATATCAACAACTTTTTCATTTTCTAAAAGATCTTCTTTTAGCCTTTCAGCCATACAACCAAGAACGCCCACAACAATATGTGGCGATTTTTTCTTTAAAAGCCTGAACACATTCAACCTGCCATGTACTCTTTGTTCTGCATTTTCGCGGATACTACAAGTATTTACAAGAATTACATCAGCTTCTTCTGCATTTTCAGTGTGAATATAATCAGAACTTTTGAGTATTGATGCTACAATTTCACTATCAGAAACATTCATCTGACAGCCATAAGTTTCAATATAGAATTTTTTCATTTATTATTATTCAAGAAATACAAATATAATAACTTTGATTTAAGTGATATTTGTTATGATATCAACTTAGTTGACGACGGTTGAAAGCACTTTTTAAAATTAAGTCGGTAAATATAGCATGACCTTTTTCTTCGGCAAATAATATTTCATCAGCACTTGAAGGATCTTCCTTTGGGAAATAAATACTACAGTTAGGATTAATCTCCAGCATATACAACTCTCCCATAGCATTCATTCTTATATCACAACGTGCATATCCGGTACACTGCAATGTTTTAAACATATTTAAAGACATTTTTTTTATATCTGCAGAAACTTTTTCATTTAAAACAGGAGTATACTTCATTGAAATATGACTTTTCCATTTCAAATCAAAATGCTTAAATGATTCACCCTTTGGAAAAATTATTTGCATAGGATTAAAAACAATTGGATTATTTCCAAATAAAGGATTTTCCACAACAAGTGCAGTAAATTCATATCCTGAAATATATTCTTCAACCATAGCACTACCAAATAATCCAACTATTTTATTTATTTGTAACTCTAATTCTTCTTTGTTATTTACCACAGAATCTTTTGTCATTCCAATACTATTATAACTATTAAAATGTTTAACAATCATTGGAAAACTTAATTCATTTAGTAAATAATTCATTTTGCTAATGTCGTTAACAATAATACCCTTAGGAATATTTATGCCTGCTCTTATGCAGGCATTTTTCATTTCTAATCTTGAAGGCTCGTAACAACTAGAGTTTGCACCTGTAAATGCAACTTTCGCTTTCTCAAGTTCGCGAACAATTTCTAAACCCGGTCTATTTTCCCCATTTGCACCATCACATAAATTCAAAAAAACATCAAATTGTTTATTTAAAAGTGTTTTTAGCTGTTCAATACTTTTATCAAAAGAAATAAAATGCTGTTCACAATTATGCTCATTTAAATAAGGCAAAGGGTTTGCAACAGGCTCGTATTTACTAATCGAAGAGCTTAAATTATTATTATCTACAGTTAAGATACATATATTCATTTTACAAATATAATTAATTAGAAAATAACTCATCTATAATTAACAGTTATACTTATGGAGGATAAATTAAATAATTATTAACTTTGCAAAGTTTAATTTACTATGCTTCATTCGGAATAATATTTAACATTTTACAACAGCCTCAGCTACCCATGTGCAAAGAACTATCTATTAATGAATTAAAACTCAGTGAAGAAAAATTCAGATTGCTTTCCGAAACTTCAAAAGACATAATAATAAGCTATGGATTTGATGGGAAATTAACATATATAAACAAAGCCGGGATTGAATTTACAGGAATTAATATTGAAAATTATAAGGAACATAATTTATTAGAATTTATTCCTATTGAAAGTCATGAAACAATTAAAAAAAATATAACTGAAAGAATTGAAGGCTTTCTTGACAGAAGATTATTTGAAATTGACTTATTAAATTATAAAAGAGAAAGGCATACTTTTGAAATTAATTCATCCCCAATTCTTAATAACGGTAAAATTATTGGCTTCCTTTCTTCAGGAAGAGATATAACTGAGAGAAAAAAAGCCGAAGAACAAATACTTATTTCCCATAAAACTTATCAGGGAATTTTAGATAGTATTTCTGAAGCTGTATATATTCTAGATGAAACCGGAACATTTTTAGAAGTAAATAAAACTGCCGAAAAAATGTATGGTTATTCTAAAGATTTTTTTATTGGAAAAACACCAGAATTTGTATCAGCTCCCGGAAAAAATGATTTGAAAAAAGTTTCTGAAGCTTTAATAAAAGCTTTTAATGGTGAACCACAATCATTCGAGTTTTGGGGACTAAAAAATGATGGGAGCATTTTCCCAAAAGAAGTAAATTGCACTTCTGGCAATTTTTTTGGTAAAAAAGTTATCATCTCTGTTGCCAGAGATATTACTGAACAAAAAAAAGCTAAGGATGAATTAAAAAGAACTCAGGAACAATATTTTCAGCTTGTAGAAAATGCAGTAGATGCAATTTTTCATGGCGATCCAACTGGTAATTTTATTGGAGTAAATCCACGTGCATGCGAAATGACAGGCTACTCAAAAGATGAATTGCTTAAAATGAACATGAAACAACTTTTCACTGCAGAAGAAGCAAGTTTAAAGCCACTAAGGTATGACCTGTTAACACAAGGGCAAATTGTTAGAACAGAAAGAAGATTAACCAGAAAAGACGGAACTCTACTTCCAATTGAAATGAATACGAAAATGATGCCCGATAAAACTTATCAATCATTTTTTCGTGATTTCTCCGAACGCAAACAAATGGAAGAAGAACTTATAAAAGCTAAAGAAAAAGCAGAAGAAAATGAGAAACTAAAATCTGCATTTCTTGCTAATATGAGCCACGAAATAAGAACACCAATGAATGGCATTATTGGTTTTGCAAAACTTCTCAAAAAAGAGAATATAACTTCAGAACAAAGAGTAAAATATATTGAAATAATAAATACAAGTGGCAGCCATTTATTAAATCTTATAAATGACATTATTGATATTTCAAAAATTGATGCAAAACAAATGATAATTCATGAATCTAAAATTAATATTAACAAACTAATTAAAGAACTTTATTCGATATATCATTCTCAATTAATCACAAAGTGCAAAACACAAATACAACTAAAATCTACAACTTGCCTTACAGATAATAATGCATTTATTTTTACCGATGAAACCAGATTAAGACAAATATTAACCAATTTATTAAGCAACGCAACAAAATTTACAGAAACCGGATCTATTGAGTTTGGTTATACTTTAAAAAACAATGAACTTCTTTTTCATGTAAAAGATACTGGTATTGGAATTCAGGAAGAAAAAAAACATATGGTTTTTGAAAGATTTATTCAAGGTGCAGGAAATATCGAAAAATTATATGGTGGTGCTGGACTCGGATTGGCAATTTCAAAAGCATGTGCCGAATTATTAGGTGGAAAGATATGGCTTGATTCCTCAACTGACAAAGGAACTACATTCTATTTTTCGATGCCATACAAAATTTCTTCAAATGAAAATCCAGAAGAAATATCAATAAATATCAAGAACTCTAATTTCAATAACTATACTATCTTAATTGTTGAAGATGACCTAACCAACCTTACTTATCTAAAAGAACTTTTTGAGCCTTTCAATATTAACCTAATTGAAACAAATAATGGGAAAGACGCTATAGATATAGTAAAACATAATCCTCATATTGACATCATCCTTATGGATGTTCAGCTACCTGAAATTAACGGCTATGATGCGATGAAACAGATAAAAGAATTTAATCCTGATATTCCGGTAATAATTCAGACTGCTTTTGCCTTTGAGTCCGACAAGCAAAAAAGTATTAATGCTGGTAGTGACGGTTATATTTCTAAGCCAATTGATTCTGAGAAATTATTCACACTTATTAAGAAATTAAAGAAATAACAAATTATAATTAGATATGCAAAATACTATTAATAATTTTAAAAATTCAAAAAATATTGCAATTGCTGGTATCTCAAGAACTAAAAAAACTAACATTGGAAATATACTTCTTACAGAGTTATCAAAGAAAGGCTATAATATTTATCCTATCAACCCTAACACAAATGAAATTGATGGTGTAAAATGTTATAATAAAGTAAATGACCTTCCATCTGAAGTTGATTCAATTATAATTGCCACCAACCAAAATCTCACAGATGAAATTGTTTATTCAGTAAAAAACACTAATATTAAAAGGGTATGGATGCAGAAAGGCTCGGGCAAAGGCTCGGCTACTCCTGAATCTATTAAGTTTTGCAAAGATAATAAGATAGAATATGTTTATGGTATTTGTCCGATGATGGCATTCGGCTCGGGTGGACATAAATTTCATTACTGGGTTAGAAAAACTTTAGGCAGATTACCTGAAGAATTAAAAAAATAACATTATACTTTAATACCCAACACCAAAATATCATCAACCTGCGGTTGATTTTGTTTCCATTCAAAATGAGTACGAAGAATAATTTCACCTTGAATTTCCATTGATTTATGGCTGTTCTTATGAAGTAATTCCTTTAATCGCGAATTCATGTATTTTTTTCTATTTATTCCATCAAACTGATCAGCATAACCATCGGTAAACATATAAATAATATCATCTTTATTAAGATTTACATGATGATTTGTATATCCTTTAAAATTATTTACCCCTATTGCATCGCCAATAAAATGCTTATTACCTTTTAGTTCAAAAAGCTTTCCTCCCGAAATATACACTAATGGATTTCTTGCTCCTGCATATTCAAGTTTTCCATTATTACGATTTAAGCTGCACAGTGCAATATCCATCCCGTCTTTTAAATCAGAATTTGAATTAGAATGGCGCAGAAGTTTATGAATACCATTTGTTATATAATTTAACACTTCAGAAGGATGTAATAATTTTTCTGAATGCACAGCTTTTTCCAGTAAATTCATTGCAACAATGCTCATAAATGCACCTGGCACACCATGTCCAGTACAATCAGCGCAGGCAATAATTATAGTTGTACTACCATCAGTTTCCAATCTTGAACTTGTCCAATAAAAATCACCACTAACAATATCTTTTGGCAAATAAATAAGAAAATGTTCACCAAACATTTTGTTAATTGTAACCTCATCCGGTAATAACGCCTGTTGAATTCTTAATGCATATCTTATACTTGCAGTTAAATCTTTATTTATAACGCTTATTTCATCGCGATGTATTTCAATCTGGTCTCGCTGCGTTGAAATCTCATCACGTTGTGCCGAAATTTCCTCCTTTTGCTGTTTCAGTATTTCATTTGCAATTTTCTTTTGTCTGAATTGCCGATAAATAACAAATGAAAAAATAATTACTAGAATTAAAACAAATACAACTGATAAAATTATTGTCTTTTGTTTAGTAAGTATTTCATTTTTCTGACTTAATTCAATATTCTTTAATGTCTTTTCTTTGTGGAGTAATTCAATCTCCTTTTGCTTTTGGTTTGTCTCAAAACGGGTCTGCATTTCTGCAAATTGTTTTTGTGTCTCCTCGTTAAAAAGCGAATCGTTTAAAGCAAAGAATTTTTCGTAATAATATAGCGCCTTTTCATTATCTCCAAGCTTTTTAAATGCTTTTGACAATGTGCGGTAATTATCTTTTATTTGTGTTTGAAGATGAATTGCTATTGCAATTTGTTGACTTTTTTCTATTCTTGAAATTGCCTGATTATATTCACCTTCTTTAATAAGTAAATCGGCAATTACTCCATAAGTTTTTGAAACTCCGACCTGATCGCCAATATCCTTTTTTATTCTGATTGACTCTTCATAAAACCTAATCGCTTTAATATTATCACCACTTTCCTCATAGGTCATCCCAATATTATTAAGAGTAATTGCAACACCTTGCTTATAGCCACTTTCCTGAAATATTTTTTTTGATTCATTATAATTCTCTAAAGCAAGATCAAACTGCATCAACTTTAAATAAACATTTCCAATATTATTAATTGCATACGCCTCGCCTTGAACACTTTTTATTTTTCTACTTACCAATAAAGCTTTATTAAAATATTCTTTTGCTTTTATGTAATCACCCCACTCAAAATAAATATCTCCAATACTATTGTATAGTGAATTTGATTTCGACTCACCATCTGGAATCTTTTCTGCAACTGTTAATCCCTCCTGAAAAAATGATAATGCAACCTTTAAGTTTCCCTGAGAATAATTTACATAACCAATCTCAAAAAGTAAGCTTACCTGTTGAGAACTATCCGATTTGATTTTTGCGAGATTATAAGCAAATTCGTAATGAGTCATTGCATTTTTATAATTTCCTTTATAAAAATGTCCTTGTCCTATCATAAAATGCTCATTTGCTATGCCTGAAGTATCTTTTAAAGTTTGATAAATCAATAGCGATCTTTCAAAATATTTTATAGCTTCATCAAATTCACTTATATACAAATAGTAATAACCAAAGATATTTAACGACGAAGCTTCTAAATCTTTAAGTTTATTCTGGCGGGACAATGCCAATGCTTCACCTGATAATTTATAAACCTTTTCATTATTTACACCAAGGTTTGAACGCGACTCTTTAAGCAGCTTATTAATTTTATTAATAATTAAAGTATCATTAATGCCACATACAAGATTATGGTTTGCAGCAAATAACACTAATATTATTAATAATTTTTTCAGATGTAATTATTTACTATTAAGGAGTAAAAGTAATTCTTTTGGATAGTTTAGCAATTACCGATTTAAAAAATTAAATAACTTAATGTTAAAAAAATTATAAATAGCAATAACTTTGCATTAATAAAAACTATTATATGACTGACTTATTTTTATCTGAACTACCGGTTGCAATTACTGTTAGCGACAAAGATGGCAAGATTCTATATATGAATAAAAAATCTGCTAAAGTATTTGAGAATTACGGAGGCGAAGCTTTAATTGGAACTAATCTTAAAGATTATCACAATCAAGTTTCAAACAGTAAAATAGCCGAAATGCTATCAAATAACACTACCAATGCATATACAATTGAAAAAAACGGAATTAAAAAAATGATTTACCAGGCCCCATGGAATGAAAATGGAAAAGTTATGGGAATGATTGAATTTTCTTTTGAAATACCTGTATCAATGAATCACTTTGTAAGAAAATAAAAAATATAACATTTTGAAAAACATCATCACTTTATTTACGATTTTTTGTAGCTTGACTCTTAATGCTCAGGACACATTAAAAATAATGACCTACAATTTATTAAATTACGATGAGCTTACATCTTATTGCACTTTAACAAATAACAACGTAAACTCAAAAGACGGATATTTAAGAAATATATTCTCCTACGTTAAACCCGACATATTTGGGGTAAATGAATTGGGTTCGGGAAACTCAACTGCCCAACGCCTGCTTGACAGCGTTTTTAATCGTAACGGGGTTACCTGGTATAGAAAAGCAAATTATGTTAATTCAAATTCTTCAACAATTGTGAGTACAATATACTACGACTCAAGAAAGGTAACATTATACTCGCAAAATTACTTACCAACAGGAGTAAGAGATATAATGATTTATAAATTTCACTATAACAGTCCTGATTTATCAACTTTATTTGACACTGTTTTTTTTACTTGTATCCAGATGCATCTTAAAGCAGGATCAACGTCAGCTGATCAAACTGATAGAGCTGCCGAAACTCTTACTTTAATGAATTATCTTAATGCCATAAACAGCAATAATATGGGTAATGTTACAGTTATGGGAGATTTTAATGTTCAATCGGCAACTGAAACTAGTTTTCAAAATCTAATTAATTATACTAATTCAAATATAAGGTTTTACGACCCGGTAAATAAAATAGGTACATGGTATAATAACTCTGCATATAAGCTATATCACACACAAAGCACAAATACAGACGTAAATAATACATGTAAAGCCTCTGGCGGAATGGATGACAGATTTGATTTTATTCTAGCTTCATTTTATATAATGAATAACATTGCAAAAGTGCAATATGTACAAAATTCATACACAGCTGTGGGACAAGATGGCAACAGATTTAATCAAAGCATTAATAGTCCGGCCAATTATTCCGTGCCATCAAATGTTGTATCAGCACTGGCTAATATGTCTGATCACTTACCTGTAACATTAAAAATTAAGATCAACCAGACTGCTGCTATTAGCATAAATGACAATAACTATAAACCACAGTCAATTAAATTTCAGAACCCTATTTCCGATAATGCAGAGATAGAAATTCTTTCTGAACATGAAGACAAATATAATATAACAATATACAATCAAATAGGTAATATCGCAGCAAAATATTCATTCAATATTACAAACGGATTCAACTATTTAAATATCCCTACTGATTATTTATTAAATGGCTTATATTATATTAATATTGCCGGAAAGTATAAAAATTCTACTATCAAAGTAATTAAAATAAAGTAATGATCAGAACATTTTGTTTAATTATATTTTCAGCTTTTATTATTTGCTCTTGTAATGAAAATTCAGATAATTTTCTTGAAACAGGAAATAATGAGTTCTCGATTCTAGTTCCCTCAAACCTTATCCAGCCTAATGAAGTTCAGGAAGGTTCTGTATTAAATTTAATTGAAGACACAAGCGATTATCTAAATGGATTATCTGTTGTGGTTTACGATGATTCTATAGTTGAGAATTTTGAAACCACATCAATATACGATTACTATAATTTTGTAGCAAATAATATTCTTGACGAAACCCTTGAAGGTGGCAATCTTAATACACCTAAAGACACAACTGTTAATGGATATAAAAGTTTATTTTTTACTATTTGCGGGGTTTATAATAGAGATAGCAGCAATCAGAATGTTTGTTTTTATTCAGGAATTTTTGAAGGTAAAATGAAATTTTATGAAGTTACTGTTTGGTGTAGCGAATCAAATAAGCAAACTTATTTACCGGTTATTAATAAAATTCTTGGTTCTTTTAAGGAAAAAGAAAATAAAAAATAGGCAAACATTTTTAATTGTTTGCCTATCCCAAAAATCAACACCTAATTTAATATCTTACATCTAAGAATTGTTTGTGATTTATTATTTTTCCATCAACACCAACTCCTTTAATAGTATAATAATATGTTCCGGGGGTGGCCATTTGTAAGCCATGATTTATTTTACCATCCCAACCTTGCTCAGGATCAGAAAATTCATATACTTGATTTCCATTTCTGTTATATATAACACAATGGAATGAAGTTATTCCTTTAGCTATTGGCTTAAACACATCACTTTCGCCATCACCATTTGGAGTAAACACATTTGGAAAATCAATATCTGAACCTGCAATATTAATTGGGAAAGAACAAACACTATCTTTACAGCCAACTGAATTATAGGCAACTAATGCAACAACAAATGGTCCAGTAGATTTATAATAATATTCAGGATTTGCTTCATTTGAAGTATTTCCATCACCAAAATACCATTTAAAATATATACTTTCTACCTGTTCGAAATTATTTCCATCTACAGTAGTCTTATTTGTAAAGTAAACAGGCACACCGATAGTTTGTGTCATTTCATAATGAGTAAAACGTGTTCTTATTACACCACTATCAGGAATATTAACGGTAAATAATTTTTCATTTCCATTAGCATTTACTGCTTTTACTTTATAAGTACCAGAAAAGAGGTTGTCCTTAAAATCAATTGCAGAATTTGAATCAAATTCTGTCCAGAAAAATTTCACAGTCTGATCATTTGATGCAAGAGTTGCCTTTCCGTTTGCTTTACGACATGTAGCAGCCTTAATACTAACATTAACAATAAAATTTAGGTTTGGCTGTTGATTGTTATTATTATTGTTGTTTCCAGTAAAAGTATTTTTATTAGTTGATTTTTCTTCAGTTGTAAGATTCTTACTAATATTATTGTCAATTTTATCAGTATTAACTACTATCTCATTATTTTCAACTTTTACAGAATTAAAATCTTGTTCAACTTCAGTCTTAACTTCATTATTATTATTTATAACATTTACATTTTCAATAGCAACATTTTCATTGACATTATTTTCAGGTGTAATATTATCAGTTATAACATTATTTACTAAAGTATTTTTTAGCACTACCTTTTCATTGTTTGTACTAAACGAATTAATTAATACAACTCCAAAAATTAATAATATAGCACCACCAATACCTGCAAAGAAGCCACCCTTTTTCCAGAATGGAACTTGTTGCGGTAAATTTGATGCAGTATTTTTAATGCGTTGCAAAACACTTTCGGGAGGATTTTCTCCAAAATTTGAAAACTTTTCTTTGAAAAGTTCATCAAAATTATTTTCCGTAAACGTTTTCATAAGCCTCTTTTTTAACTTTTTTCATAAGATACTTTCTTGCCTTCATCAACTGGGATTTTGAGGTACCATCAGAAATTCCGAGTATTTCCGCAATTTCGTTGTGTTGGTATCCTTCAATCACATACATGTTAAACACCATCCTGTAACCATCGGGCATTTCGTTAATATAACCAAGCAATTCTGCTGCAGAAATCTGCTCAATTATGTTTTCTTCATACCCGTTAAAAACTTCTTCATTACCGTCAATCTCAGAAAAATAATGCCCCGATTTACGTTTGTAGAAGTTAATTGCGGTGTTTACCATAATTCTTCTTATCCAGCCTTCTAAAGAACCTTCAAACTTGTACTCATTCAACCCTGTATAAACCTTAATAAAACCATCGTGAAGTAAATCCTGAGCATCATCACGATTTTTTGCATATCTCAAACAAACTCCGTACATCTTGCTGGAATAGCTGTTGTAAAGCTGATCCAAGGCACTCGAATCTTTTTTGAGACATAGTTCTACTAGTTTTTTTTCAGGTATCATTAAGTACCTTTTTTAATTGTAAGACAAATTAGAGCTTATTTTCGTTGCCCGATAAACAATAAAAAATTAAATATTTAACGAAAATTAATTAATAAAATTGTTAATCTGCTGTATTCGACAAATTTACAAATAATTATTATATAATTTATAATTCTGTTATCTAATTTTTTATTAATTTTAGGAATATTATTTGTTATTACTTGTACTTAAATATTAAAAATGCGAAAACTAATTTTAATAATTACCCTAATTTCTTCTTCGCTAATTTTATTTTCTCAGGAAAAAGGTGATTTTAGATTAGGAGTTTATGGTCAGTTAAATACTTTCAGATATAAACAAATTCCAATGTTTGGACTTTGCGGAGAGTATTTTTTAAGTCATCATGTTGCCTTGAATTACAGATATGGAATGGGTTATAATGACAAGGGTGAAGTTACAGCTCATATAAATCCATCTTTACTCGGTTTAATTTTCGCAAGTTCAAGCGATGCCCTTCTTTTATCTTTCATGATTCCTGAGGGTGTTAGTTACCATGCATACCCAAAAGAAAATATTGAAATCTCACCTTATATAAGCCCACTTGGTTCCGAAATTAATCTCTATGACAATCCAAGTTTTGTACTTTCATGTAACTTTGGCATTAACATTCATTTGCAACCTCTAAAAGATTTAACTGTTACTCCAAACCTGGGTGGCACATTAATTTACAGAAATGGAGAAGTTATTCCAAGTGTAGGTGTTTCTTTAAATTATAATTTTCACTAGATTAAACAAGCTTCATTCTTTAAGAAAAGAATCTCTAAAGCATTTTTCATAATATTCTTAATTGCAAACATTTTACTATCGATATTATTGGCTGAAATCAATGAAAAAATTTCAAGCTGATTTTTAGTGCATTTTTTTTAACTTTGCTACCCAAAAAATAAATATTCATGTTTGAAAATTTAGCAGACAAACTCGAAAAATCGTTCAAATTACTTAAGGGCGAAGGACGTATAACAGAAATCAACGTAGCCGAAACACTTAAAGAGGTTCGCAGAGCTTTACTTGATGCCGACGTAAATTATAAAATTGCAAAGACTTTTACAGATCTTGTTAAAGAAAAAGCTTTAGGTCAGGATGTATTAAAGTCTGTGAAACCCGGACAGATGTTAATAAAAATTGTACACGACGAACTTGCTTCATTAATGGGCGGTCAACGTGTTGACATTAATATTAAAGGAAATCCTACTGTAATTTTAATGTCGGGTTTACAAGGTTCAGGTAAAACTACTTTCTCTGCTAAGCTTGCTAACTATTTAACAACAAAAAAAGGACGTACTGTTTTGTTGGCTGCATGCGACGTTTACCGTCCTGCTGCTATCGAACAATTAAAAGTTCTTGGCGAACAGATATCTGTTCCTGTTTATAGCCAGGAAGGAAATATGAATGCTGTAAAAATTGCTCAGGATGCAATTAAAGAAGCAAAACTAAAAGGCATTAATACTGTAATTATAGATACAGCTGGTCGTTTGGCGATTGATGAGCAAATGATGAATGAAATTGCTGCAATTAAACAAGCAGTTTCACCTGAAGAAATTCTTTTTGTTGTTGACTCAATGACTGGTCAGGATGCTGTTAATACTGCCAAAGAATTTAACGAAAGATTAGATTTTAATGGAGTAGTTTTAACAAAACTTGATGGTGATACAAGAGGTGGTGCTGCATTATCTATTAAATCAATTGTAAATAAACCTATAAAGTTTGTAGGAACTGGTGAAAAAATTGATGCACTTGATGTTTTCTATCCTGAACGTATGGCCGACCGTATTTTAGGTATGGGTGATATAGTATCTTTGGTAGAACGCGCACAAGAACAATATGACGTAGAAGAAGCCAGAAAGCTACAAAAGAAAATTGCTAAAAATCAATTTAGCTTCGACGATTTCCTTTCTCAGATTCAGCAGATTAAAAAAATGGGTAACGTTAAAGAACTTGCTTCTATGATTCCGGGAATGGGCAAGGCACTTAAAAATGTTGACATTGACGACAATGCATTTAAAAGCATTGAAGCAATTATTCGTGCTATGACTCCAGAAGAACGAAGCAATCCGGTTATTATTAATGGTAGTCGTCGTAAACGTATCGCAACTGGAAGTGGAACAGACATACAGGAAGTGAATCGACTAATAAAACAATTTGACGAAACACGCAGAATGATGAAGATGTTTAGTGGCGGCAATAACAAATTGAAAAATGCAATGCGTAATATGCAACAACCGAAATAAAATTGCCTAAAGTTAAAAGTGTCTAAAATACTTAATGTATAAAAAAGTATGGAACTTATCGATGGAAAAAAAATATCTCTTGAAATAAAAGCTGAAATAGCTATAGAAGTTGAAAATATTAAAAAATCCGGAGGTAAAATTCCACATTTAGCTGCAATTTTAGTGGGACATGATGGTGGTAGTGAGACTTATGTTGCTAACAAAGTGAAATCATGCGAAGAAGTTGGTTTTAATTCAAGTCTTATTCGTTTTGAGGATAATGTTACAGAAAAAGAATTACTTGCAAAAGTACATGAACTTAACAACAACAAAGATATTGATGGCTTTATCGTTCAGCTACCTTTACCAAAGCATATAAACGAGCAGTCAGTAATTGAAGCAATTGATCCGACTAAAGATGTTGATGGTTTTCATCCTATAAATATAGGACGAACAGTATTGGGTATGCCTTCTTTTGTATCTGCAACACCATATGGAATTATAGAACTTTTAAAAAGATATAAAATTGAAACTTCCGGAAAACACTGCGTTGTGTTAGGAAGAAGTAATATTGTTGGTCGCCCTATAAGTATTTTGCTTTCACAAAAAGGAAATTATGGCGATGCTACTGTAACTGTACTTCATAGTCGTTCAAAAAATCTGGAAACAATTTGCGCATCAGCTGATATAATTATTGCTGCATTAGGTCAGCCGGAATTTGTAAAAGCCGGAATGGTAAAAGATGGTGCAGTTGTTATAGATGTAGGCACAACAAGAGTAAAATCAGAACTTACAAACTCTGGTTTTAAACTTACCGGTGATGTGAAATTTGACGAGATTGCTCCAAAATGCAGCTTTATTACTCCAGTTCCTGGTGGTGTTGGACCAATGACCATTGTAAGCTTATTAAAAAACACTTTGCTTGCAGCAAAAAAAGAAATTTACAGATAAAATATATCTTATAGTAATATAGAATCACTTTGCTAACTTAGTTGTATTATCAAACCTTAAATGGTATAACCAGCTAAATTACAACTACAAAAAAAATATTTTTTTTATTAATATAAAGACCGTAATTTGCACACTTAAACTTAATTATTAACCTAAAATATTTACAATTTTTCTACAAATAAAAACCTGATAAACAAGATGAAAAAAAGATTATTATTGACTACACTTGTAGTAACCGGACTAGCAATTACAACAATGGCTCAGTCAAAAGATGGAAAAACTGAAACTAAATATCGTAGAAGTTCATTACATACTATGATAGTTGAATCAGAAAATTTTCCACAAAAAGATGTCATTTTAAAAGCTTTTAATACAGCACCTTTTCCTGACAAATATAATGATCATTCTATTGACCAAAAATCATTTGATCAGAAGAATTACCCATTAACAAAAGAAGAGAAAGCTGGATTATACAAAGAGAAATCAAAAATGGGAAAATTAGCATCAAAAGCTGCTGATACTCAAACAGACTCTGCTTCTATTGAATTAGCTACTCAAATCGAAAAATATCTTAAAAAAGAAAAAGTTGCTAATAAACTTGTTGCAAAATGGTTTAACAGACAAGCAGATGGTTCCTTCGACATGAATTTAATTGGTGAGAGAGGTTCTTATAATGCATCTGAAATGCAAGCAAATATTGCTAAAGGATCGGCACGAGGAACTTCATCATTAGCTGATGCAGGTATTGAATTAATAGGTAATACTTTTGTAGTAATATCTAAATTTAATTTTGTTTCAAATGAAGTAGTAGCAGCTGTAACTAGAGATGCTGCAAAAATTTCTGCTCGTCAAATGAAAATTCCGGCAGCTCAAACTGCAGCATTAAAAGCAGCTGATGAAGCATATGAAAAAGCAAAAGAAGGATATTCAGTTTGGGCTACTTCGTATTTATATAAATTAACATGGAACGACTCAATAGAAGCTGTATTTTATAACGACTTATGGATTGATAAATCGAACATCGACACTAAGAAAAAAGAAGCATTCGACAACACCGATTTATTTAAATTAGAATATGTTGGAGAAGAAAAAGCTGTTGGCTTGGTTTTATTTTCATTAAAAGA
Organism: Bacteroidia bacterium; assembly: GCA_016218155.1. Lineage (NCBI taxonomy): Bacteria > Pseudomonadati > Bacteroidota > Bacteroidia > Bacteroidia bacterium. The sequence continues at coordinate 65,550 of JACREQ010000046.1, read as the reverse complement.
AAAAAGAACTGAAGAACAAATTATCACTAAAGCTACAATTAGAACAATTGATGCAGTTTATGCAAAACTTCAAAAAGAATACGATGTATTTAAAACAAAAACTCCATTATTTTCTGGTGACCCAATTACTGCAAAAATAGGAATGAAAGAAGGTCTTGAAGGTGGAGAAAAATTTGAAGTTCTAGAACAAACAATTGACGAAAAAGGTTTAACAAAATATGTAAGTAAAGGAACTATTAAAGTAGAAAAAGATTTAATTTGGGATAACAGATATAATGCTGCCGACGAACCAGCAGTTACTGAAATTGATGGTAAACCAGTACCTAATTGTACCACATTTAGTGGAGGCAAGAAATTTTATTCTGGAATGTTAATCAAACAATTAAAATAAACTTAACAATGAAAACAATCTTATTTAAAGCAAACCTTTTATTAATATTGGTAATAGGTTTAACATTTACAGTAAATGCACAAGCAAAAAAGAAAGCTGACAAAGCTACTGCTGAATGGAGATACGAAGTTGAATGTGTATCAGTTGGTGCTCAGGGATCATATTTAGTAAAAGTATGGTCATATTCAAAAAAACCAGATGTAGCTATTAATCAAGCAAAGAAAAATGCTGTTCATGGAATTATTTTTAAAGGCTTTACAGGAACCGGCGCAGGTTGCACACAAAAACCATTAACAAATAATCCTGCATTAGAACAGGAAAAAGAAGAATTTTTTACTGATTTTTTTGCAGATGGCGGAAAATACATGAAATTTGTTAGTGTAACAGGCGACGGTGCAATAGGTGAAGGAGACAGATTAAAAGTTGGTAAAGAATATAAAATTGGAGTAGTAGTATCTGTTGCTAAAGATGATCTTAGAAAAGATTTAGAAGCTGCAGGCATTATAAAATCTTTAAATTCTGGATTTTAAACCATAAACTCTTAACATATGAAAAGCAAACTATTAATTGTTACCGTATGTATTCTCAGTGTAGTTTTAATGTGCAACTGTAAACCACAAAAAAAGATAGCTGCAAATTATACTTTTAAAACTGAATGCATGGGTGTTGAACAAGACGGTTCTCAAACACTAAAAAGCTGGGGAGATGGAAGAAACAGAGCAGATGCTATTGAACAGGCATATAAAAACGCAGTTAAAGATGTACTATTTACAGGAATAAGCAATGGTAAATCTGAATGCAATGTTAAACCAGTTATTTTTGAGGTTAATGCACAGGAAAGACACGAAGATTATTTTAATAAATTTTTTGCCGATGGCGGTGCTTATAAAGAATTCGTATCAGAAAAGGACGGATCAAAATACCATACAGAAGTAATTAAGGAAAGAAAACAATCTGGATCTCAGGAAAAATATGGTGTTGTTGTTAGAGTTCTTAGAGCTGAATTAATAGCCAAAATGAAAGCTGACGGCATTCTTAAATAATTTAAAATTATAAACTAAAACAAAAAATAACATGAAAAAAGTTCTTAATACAGTATTAATTGCAGCTTTTATGCTGTTAGGTTTAAATTCGGCATTTTCTCAAGCCAAAAAACCTACTATTATGATTTTACCTAGTGATGTTTGGTGTAATACTAATGGCTACATGATAGAATATGATAATCAAGGCACCAAGGTAAAAGTTTCTGATTACAAAAAAGCATTTCAGGAAAATGCAGATTTACTTTTAGTTATCAGCAAAATAAACGGATTAATGGCAGACAGAGGTTTTCCATTAAAAAATGCTGAATCAGTTTTAAAAAGTCTTGCTAGCGAAAGTGCAGAAGATGCAATGTTAACTAGCAAAGAAGGTGCTGGTGTTTCAGAAAGTCCTATAGATAAACTAAAGAAAAGTGCTAAAGCAGATATTATTATGCAATTAACTTGGACTGTTAATACAACCGGACCAAAAAAATCTGTTACATTTAACTTACAGGGATTAGATTCATATACCGACAAACAAATTGCAACAGCAGCCGGAACTGGCGCTCCTTCATTTTCAGCAGAATTACCTGTTTTGTTAGAAGAAGCTGTTCTTGCTCACCTTGATAATTTTAATAATTCTTTACAAACCCATTTTAATGATATGTTCGAAAATGGAAGAGAAATTATTGTAAGAATTAAAAAGTTTGATTCATGGGAAAATGATCTTGAAACTGATTATGAAGGTAAAGAATTAAGTGCTCAGATTGAAGATTGGATGGCAAAAAATACTGTTAAAGGTCGTTTCAGTACAACCGATGCAACAGCCGACATGATGCTTTTCGAACAAGTTCGTATTCCTCTTTATGACGAAACCGGTAAGGCAATTGACGCTAGAGGATTTTGCAAAGGATTACAAAATCATTTAAAAAACCCACCTTACGGTATTGTAAATAAACTTATGATGAAAGGTTTAGGACAAGCTACTATAGTATTAGGTGGTAAATAATTAAATTAAAATATTAAAAAAATGAAAAAGTTAAATATTGTTTTATTGCTGATTTTTGTGATGAGCATTAGTTTTTCACAAGCACAAACAGCAGGAAAAATGTCTGACAAAGGTCGTCTAGCATTAGCAGTATGGGTTCCAGATCAGATCGAAAACATGCCTGTTATTGCAAAGAAAAATCTAGAGAACAAACTTATGCAAATTGTTACTGCAAATGGAATGGGTGGAGATGCAATGAATTCAAGATTTATTATTACAGCAAATGTAATGGTAACTACTAAAGATATTACTGCTACTGCTCCTCCTATGCAAGCTTATACTCTTGATGTAACCCTTTACATTGGTGATGGATTCGAAGGTAAAAGTTTCTCAAGTTATACAACAACATGTAAAGGTGTTGGTGAAAACGAAACAAAAGCTTACAATGCAGCTCTTAAAGCAATTAAAACCTCCGACCCAAATTATCAATCTTTTATTGAAAAAGGTAAAACTAAAATAATTGAATATTATAATGCTCAATGTGACATAATAATAAAAGAAGCTAAAACACTTGCAGGTCAGAATAAATTCGACGAAGCTATTTGGAAACTAACTGCTGTACCTGATGTTTGTACTGAATGCTGGAATAAATGTATGGCTGTTGTTCCTGCAATTTTTCAACAGAAAATTGATTTCGAATGTAAAACAAAACTTCTTGAAGCAAATAACCTTTGGAATGCTGGTCAAAGTTGGGATGCAGCTCAGTCAGCCGGAGCAATTTTAGCAACAATCGACCCAAAATCAGCTTGTTTCAATGAATCTAAAGCTTTATCTGATAAAATTGCTAAACGAATTAAAGAAGTTGATAAACGTGAGTGGGATTTTAAATATGATAAAGAAATTGGACTTGAAAGAGATATGATTAAAGCTTATCGTGATGTTGGTGTTGCTTATGGAAATGGACAACCACAGAACGTAACTTATAAAAGTTTCTGGTAACAGATTATTTACAATTAAAGAAATCCCCATTAACAATCTTAATGGGGATTTTTATTTTATTGTAACTTTATTAGCAGTTATTCGTCTCAGAAAAAATAAAAATAAAAAAATATGAAAGCGAATTACGTACTTTTAATAACAGTTTTTATTATTTTTCTTTTAAGTAGTTGCACGCAAACAACACCAGATGTAAGATTAAATAAGGTGGTAAAAAATGATAGCTTGCCAAAAGATACTGCAATCTTTTCTGCAAATATGGAAGAACTTAGCATTGAGAATTCTATTTCCGATAAAATTACTGCTAAAATAGTTTTTCCTGCAGGTAGAATAAGAATTTTAAAAGGTGATTCTAATTTAGTTAATTGTAATTTTAAATGTACAAACAATGAATGGAAACCTGAAATATCTTTTAAAGAAAATAGTCTTTCAGGAGAAATAACTATTGAACCTAAGAAGAACAGAGAAAATATAGATTTAAACGGTTCGGATACATGCAGATGGATTTTAGATTTTAATCCAAAAAAGAAATACGATATACACATGCAAATGGGTGCTGGTAAAGGCGACTTAAATCTGGAAGGACTATATATTCAAAGCTTAAAATTAGAGTTAGGAGCCGGAGATGTAAATGTAAATCTTAAAAACACATCTGTTCCAAATATTGATCTAGCTGTTGGAGCAGGAAAAGCAATTGTTAATTTAACTGGTAACTGGAATAATAATCTTACAGCAAAAATTGCAGGAGGTGTTGGAGAAATAGAAGTTCATCTTCCAAAAGATGTTGGTGTTATAGCCGAAATAAATGGTTTACTTGGCGATGTAGAAGCTGATGGCTTTACAAAAGACGATAACACTTATAAAAATAACTGCCTTGGTAAAACAAAATATAACTTAAACCTTGAAATAGATGGCGCGATTGGAAAAGTAAAACTTGTATTAGAATAATATATAATTATTTATTTTCTCCGAATTTAAAACCAACCCGTCCTCTTTGATTTTCAATTGCTTTAATTTCAAATTCTTTCACATCATCAAATATAATTGTTTCTAGCATTTCCGCTGTACGATCCTCCTTCTTCATTGATGCTAAACGTAAATTTTGATTTTTTACAGCTTCAATAACAACTTGCCTAACTGTTCTTGCGTTTCCAAAAAAACTATCACGATTACTATATAAGAAATTAAAATATTCTTTCAAATGGCTTTGTGAGGCCTGATCTGGCATAGTTTCTTCTTTTTTAAATATTGAAATTGCTATGGCAAACATTTCATCAGGTGAATAATCTTCAAAATTAAAATAACTATCAAAGCGCGATTTTAAGCCAGGGTTTGAAGAAATAAACTGATGCATATTTTCTGGATAACCCGCAACTATTACTCCAAATTGACCACGCATATCTTCCATTCGCTTCAGAATAATTTCTATTGCTTCTCCACCAAAATCATATTGTGAGCCTTTTCCCTGCGAAAGTGAATATGCTTCATCAATAAATAATATTCCACCTAATGCTTCTTCAATTTTTTCATTTGTTTTTATTGCAGTTTGCCCAACATATCCAGCAACAAGTCCTTCACGATCAACTTCCACAAGATGTCCCTTCTCCAGTATACCTAAACCTTTGTATATACTTGCAAGAATTCTTGCAACGGTGGTTTTACCTGTTCCTGGATTACCCATAAAAACACTATGCAAAGAAAATTTATTTAATACATCTTTTCCAGTTTCCTGATAAAAACGAACTAACTTAACCAATTCATCTACATTCTTTTTTATACCAGTCATTCCTGTTAGAGAATTCAACTCTGCCAGACTTTTCTCGAGGAGTTCCTCAGGTTTTAAATTCTCATTTTCTGCTGATAATTGTATCTTTTGTTTTATAACCTTATCATTATCTGTAAGCACTGAAACAGCCCCTTCCTGATAAGTAGTTCCTACTTCAAAAGTTGTAGCAGCTATAAGGGTGTCCATAAAAATAACTTCACAGGAGTATTTATTGTCGGCCCAGGTACCTGCTACATTGCTCCCCCAGCTTGGATTTACAGTATATATTTGATTTTCTGTATTTGCAGCAATATATTTAAGAACTGCACTTCTGCCTTTTGGCTGACCTGCATCATCATAAAAATTAAAAATAATTTCGCAGAAATAATCTTTTGTTGTTTTATTTTTAAAATTAAATTCTCCCCAAACAAAACGCGTATCCTTTTTACTGAATTTATTTAAATATTTTTTATTTGTTTGATTCAACCCTTTATCATCACCTTCAAAAAGTTTAAAAGAATCAATATCAAAATATGGATTTTCGCCCTGTTTAACCTGACCTACATTTTCTACATAAAATTTAGCTTCGCCAACCTTTTCATTTTCAATATATGCTTCCCATACATAGTCACCACGAAGCCAATAAGAACCTGGTTTGTCATTACCCCAACTTTCGCGAACATAAACTATGTTTTCATCTTTTAAAACTTTTAATTTATTCTCAAATTTACATAGCTCATTTTTTTGGCTGCCATTTAAAGAAAAACATTTAATACAAACATTTGTTTCCCATTCTTCTTCATCAAAAAGCTTATTAATAAATGAAAATTCTACCCTCATATATGTTACTTCCAATGAATCATATACTCTGCGGTATTTTTTCGTGCCATCTGACATCCATTCGTCGGATGAATAAACTTTCAGGTCTCTGTACTTATGTTTCACAAGCATTTGTTGTGCTTTTGATTTTTCTTCATTGTCTTTTTTAAAAAACATTTTATTCTTTTTTAATTCTTATTATTCAAACAAAAATCTAAATGTATCTTATCAATTATGACTGTAAACAAAAATACTAAAGAATATTGATTAATTAAAATATCAATAAAATACTAAATAAAACATTATCAGTTATTTTATTAATATACCTTTAGTTACATTTTCATTGTTTAATAAAACTTACAATGGTATTTTTTCTTAATTTTGTAAAAAAGATCAGTAATGACTTTCCACGAAATAAAAGAAATTCTTTCAAAAAAGACTGTTGGCATTGCAGGTTGTGGCGGACTTGGATCTAATGCAGCTGTTGCTCTTGCACGTGTTGGAATTGGCAAACTTATAATTGCTGATTTTGATGTAATAATTGAGGGAAATTTAAATCGTCAGTATTTCTTTTATAATCAAATTGGAGAAAAAAAATGTCTTGCATTAACTGAAAATATTAACAAAATTAACCCGGCATGCATTGTTGAATCCCACGATTTAAAGCTTAATGAAGAAAATATTCCCGAAATTTTCAGAAACTGCGATTTAATTATTGAAGCTTTTGATCTTGCCGAAATGAAACGTATGTTAATTGAAACTGCACTTGAATATTTTCCAAATACACCTTTAATTGTTGCCTCAGGACTAGCCGGATGGGGTAATTTTGAAGATATAAAAATTAAACATAATGGAAATATCTTTATTTGTGGTGATAATGTTAATGAAGTATCCGAACAAAACCCTCCACTTGCTCCAAGAGTTGGCATAGTTGCTAATATGCAAGCTAACAAGGCATTAGAAATTCTTTTAAGTTAAATAAAATGGAAATTACATTAAATAACAATATAGAAACATTTGAATCAGAAAGTTTTAATATTACCGAATTATTAAAATTAAAGAATTTTACATTCAAAATGTTGGTAATAAAAGTTAACGATAAAGTTGTTAAACGCGAAGAGTACGATTCGGTTTTTGTTAAAAACGGCGACAATGTCAATGTTATTCACTTAATCAGTGGTGGATAATTTTTTTAATTATACATACAAAACCTACAAACTCTGTTGTAAATTTGCAAACAAAGCATTTTAATGAAATTTCCACAGACTATATTATTCAAATTTTTAAAAAATAAATATTTTTTAACCTCATTGGCATTTATACTGTACATTACAATTTTCAGTCAGAATAATTTAATTGAAAGAATGTCTTCTATTCATGAATTAAACAAGCTCGAAACTCAAAAAGAGTATTACATTAACATCATTCAGGAAAACACTGAAAAAATCAAGGAATTAAAAACTGATCAGGCTCATCTTGAAAAATTTGCAAGAGAAGAATACCTCATGAAGAAAGCTAATGAGGATATTTTTATTATACAGAAAGAAAAATAGTTGCAATTAGTCCAACCTTTAATATTCTAACATTTTTTTCAAATAACTTTCAAAGTTATTTTTTGAGAGACTATTCATCGCTATATATATCGGAGTTTTTGAATTAGCTTTGTATAATGTTCCACATCCCATTAACCGGTCACTAACATGATTAATACTGTCAGTTTCAATATTTAGTATTAAAGAATTAATTTTTGTAAACTGCTTTGGTTTTATTCGCTTACTTGTATTTTCACCTCCACTATAAATACCAGAAGAGCTTTGCTCCTTTTTAACAGCAACAAAATCTACTTTATCTTTTGTAATTGTATATTTATTATTTGAACCATCAATATATACAATAGAGGTTTGTGATTTAGTTATAACAACTAACATTATACCAAATACAAGAAGCACTAATTTTAACATCTATCAATTCATTTAATTATCTTAAAAAACTATTTCTTCTCCCCTATCCGGAATTATAATATGTTTAAAACCCTGTTCCTCCAAATAAGCTTTATACTTTAATTGTGTTTCGTACTCGCCATGAACAAGAATTAGTTTTTGAATTTTCTTTTTATCCTGACAAGATAAATACTGAGCCATTTCTGTATAATCACCGTGACCACTATAAGACTCAAGCTTTTTAATATCTGCTTTTACCTTGTATTTTGTTCCGTGAATTGAAACTTCCTTCTCGCCACTTAATATTCTTGCCCCTAAAGTCATTGGAGCACAATAACCAACTGCCAATACAGTGTTCTTTGGATCGCTTATACTATTTGCCAGATGATGCTTAACTCTTCCAGCCTCCATCATTCCAGAAGCTGAAATAATAACACATGGGTTCTTTGTTACGTTAAGTGCTTTTGATTCCTGAACTGATTCAACATAATGCAAACTATTAAAACCAAAAGGATCAGGGTCTGTCAGCATTTCATGTAATATATCGTCATTAAAACATTCTGCATGCAAACGAAACACCCCAGTTACACTCATTGAAAGTGGACTGTCTACATAAATCGGAATCTTTGGTAATCTGCCCTGATTAAAAAATTTATCTAATGAAAAAACGATTTCCTGAGTTCTGCCAACACTAAATGATGGAATAATAAGCTTTCCACCTTTTCTTACACAGGTATCAGTTATAACATCAAGCAATGCATCTTCTGACTCATTACGAACTTCGTGTAATCTATCACCATACGTAGACTCTGTCAAAAGTATATCAGCCTGTGGAAAAGGCTTTGGAGATTTTAATATTCTGTTTGTAGGACGACCAATATCACCGGTATATGCAATATTTGTTACTTTTCCATCCTCTTTTATAGAAACTGTAACAACAGCACTACCTAGCATGTGACCTGAATTCGTAAATCTAACAGAAATATTTTCATCAATTCTGAATTTACGATCATATGGTACACCTATAAAAAGTTGCATACTTTCCTGTGCATCCTTTTTATTGTAAATTGGTTCAACAGGAGGAAGGTTATGTGCAATTCTTTTTTTGTTAAACCATTTAATATCCTGCTCGTGAATAAAACCTGAATCAACAAGCATTAAAGCACAAAGATCGCGTGTTGCATTTGTACAAATTACAGACCCATTAAATCCTTGCTTATAAATATAAGGAATTAAACCCGAATGATCTATATGTGCATGCGAAAGTATAATGTGATCTAATTTTTTAACATCAAAACCAAAATCACGGTTCATTTTATCTGTTTCCATTCCCTTACCCTGAAACATACCACAATCAAGCAAAATAGTTTTTCCGGCATTTGTAGTTATTAAATGTTTACTTCCGGTAACTTCTCGTGCTGCGCCAATAAATTGAATTTTCATATGATTAATTGATTATTGTTTTACAAATGTATGTCAGAAATACTAATATTTATCATTAATAAATTTGAAAGAATAAATATATGTAAAATATTCATTCCTTTGCTTAATAAAAACAGAATCTTAAATAATATGTTATTCTCTCATGTTATATAAAGATTATTTTAAATTCTGATAATAATATTTGTATTTGCAATAAAGTAGCTTCACAATGCGACTTACCATCAACAATACTTTCAGAATTAAACTACTCAGGTAAATATCATTTTATTGATCAGAATATTTTAGATGGACATTTTCGGTCATTTGCATTTATGAGAAACTATACTAACGACATTTACTATTCTGAAGATAATTACATTTTAAAATATAATTTAGAAACTTTTAAATCAAAGCTATTTATTAGAAATGGGAATGGCCTTGATGAACTTAAAGGCAAAATATATTCTGACTCTAAGAACTGTATGAATAAGTTTACAGAATGTTATATTCAATCTCTATCATTAATTTTAAGGAAAGGCAAATATAGATTTGATGTAAATTCAAATCAATAACACCTTACAAAATATTACTTGCCAGCTCAGCCAAATAACTTCTTTCTCCTTTAATTAGATTAACATGTGCAAATAAATCCTGTCCTTTCATTTTATCTGTAAGATATGTTAACCCATTTGATTTACTATCAAGATATGGAGAATCTATTTGTTCTATATCTCCTGTAAAAATCATTTTAGTTCCCTCACCTGCTCTTGTAATAATTGTTTTTACTTCATGTGGAGTAAGGTTTTGTGCTTCGTCAACAATAAAATAAACATTTGACAAACTACGACCGCGAATATACGCAAGAGGTGTAATTACTAAGATTTCATCTTTTAATAATTCTTCAATTTTTTTACTTTCTGCAGATTCAGGTTTAAACTTATGTTTTATTACTCCCAGATTATCAAACAATGGCTGCATATACGGACCAATTTTTTCTTTTACATCACCGGGTAAAAATCCTAAATCGCGATTTGCAAGAGGTACGATAGGTCGTGCAAGTAATATTTGTGAATATTGTTTTCTTTGGTGTAGCGCAGCTGCCAATGCTAATAAAGTTTTTCCTGTTCCAGCTCTTCCTGTTAATGCAACAAGCTGCACAGTAGGGCGGAAAAGTGAATCTAATGCAAAAGTTTGTTCTGCATTTCTTGGTTCAATCGCATATGCACGATTTTTTTCAACACGATTTACCATTTTTGTAAACGGGTCGTAATGCGCAAGAACACTAAGCTTTGTGTTTTTTAAAATAAAATACTGATGTGCAACAGGAGGTGTTTTAAATTTAAATTCAGAAACATCAATACCGACAGGTTCTTCGTATAAACGTGCAATTAAAGCAGTATCAAACCCATCAATTGTTGGAATAACATCATTCACCTGATCAAGGTTTTCTACTTTATCAGATTCGTAATCCTGAGCTTCTATACCCAATGATTTAGCCTTCATTCTTAAATTGATATCCTTTGTTATAAGAATAACAATTCTATTAGAATTATTTGTTCCAATATGCTCAGCAATTGCTAGAAGTCTATGATCCGGAGTTTTTTCAGGAAATGATTCTGCAAGTTTCTTTGAATATTCTTTTCCAGTTTCTATAAAAAGTTTACCCAATCCTTTACCTAAAGGAATACCCTTTTTAAACATTTGTTTTCCTGCCAACTTATCAAGTTCACGAGTAAACTCTCTTGCATTATAACTGATTAAATCACTACCTCTTTTTAATTTATCCAACTCTTCTAAAACAACAATTGGTATTATAACATCGTTCTCTTCAAATTTATAAATACAACGAAAATCATGAAGAATAACATTTGTATCAACAATAAAAATCTTCTTTTCTTTTGCCATGTTAATTTAGTTTTAGAAATTAAAAATACAAAAAAAGCTCTGCCATTTTTTGGCAGAGCTAAAAAAGTATTAACAATTAAAAGTTTATTTAAATGATGTCTCCGGCAATCCGTCACCCGAAAGTTTAAGCCTGTTGAAATATGCAGGAACTTCTTTACCCATAATTTTATCAACATAAACTTTTGCTAAGTACTGGCTCAACATGAATCCGTGACCTCTAAGACCAATAAATAATCCTAATTCAGGATCTACAATATAACGAGGTTCGACATAATACCCTGCCCAAACTGCCTGAAATCCAACGGTTGAAAGCTGAGGAATCCAGTCAACAAAAATTTCAGAAACTATCTCAAAAAACTCTTTTGTATTAATCTTTAAATTTTTGCCTGTTTCATTAGGCTCCACAGCAGGTGAAGCGCAACCAATAATCTGACCGGTATCTTTTAACTGTTGACCATAAACTGCAGAGAAACCTTTGTATTTTCTGCGGTCAATAAGCATATCAAGTGGTGTGTTATCAAGCCCTAACATTGGCAAACGACGTGTAATAAATGCCTGATGTTTTACTGGGAACAAACCTGTTTCAATATTTAATTTATTTGCAAAATGTTCTGCTTCGGGACCTAAAGAATTTACAAATATTTCAGAATGATATTCTATATATTCTTTTTCATGAGTTAAAACAATTGCTTTGTATGTGTTTCCAGTTTTCTCAAGATCAACTAACTGACAATCTTCTAAAATAGTTCCACCACAATTTTTACCAATGTATCTTATTAAGTCTATTACTTTACCAGGTGTTGCCTGCCAGCAATCTCTTGTTATTAAGGCTGAATTATATGTTTTTAAATTTGCATTAAAGAATGGCGATACTTCCTTTTTAAAATCTTTTTGTTCAACCATGTATGCATCTGACCATTCACGCGATTTATCTAAAGCTTTATAAGTTGCTTCGTCATGTGCAAATGTAACATAACGGGTTTGTTTAAAATCAATACTTTTTAAGCGATGTAAATCTTTAAATATTTCAAGATTATGTGAAGCTATGTCTGAAATCTCAGGAACAGTAAATGCAGGTCGGCCTCCGGCAATATTTCTCCATGATGCACCTCTGCCATAATTTATTAAAACAGGATTTAAACCAGCCTCAGACATATATCTGAATAAAGAACTTCCACCTATCCCACCTCCGGCAATTATTGCTTTAACTTTTACAATTTTATGTGCTTTTCCTGTTAAACTCGTAACTATTTTTTCTTTTGTTGTACGAGGATATAACTCGCCCATAGAAAGCTGATTTGACAACGGCCCGCGTGGTGTTGCATCGCCAATTACAGAAATTCCTTTTGATATAATTGTTTGCTTTAATCTTTTAATACAACGCTTTCCACGACATGCACCCATACCTAAACGTGTAGTATGTTTTATTTCATCAACCGAAATAAATTTACGATCACCAATTATATCAAGAATTTCGTCATAAGTAACATCATCGCAGTGACAAATAAAATTCTGAGTTTCGAAATCTTCTGTATTTGGCTTTAATACAACTTTCTCAGGGTACTTTTCTTTAACAATAAATCCTCTTACCTCAGTTAATTTCTCACCAACAATGTTCAAAGATTTAACTCTTGCAATATCAGTCTTATTTGGTTTTTTAAGAACTTTTTCAATAATACCATCACCAAGTATTACACCATTGTTATTTACCAAATAAACCTCAGCTCCTTCTTTTGCAACATATTCTATTGGTAAAAACAACCAATCCTTTTTAATGTTATATCCAAATATTGCTAATCCAGGGCATTGGTAAACACAATCCATGCAACCAATACACTTATTAAAATCAATCTGAGGAACAGTACTTGTTGAGGATTTTGTTATTGCTCCATGAGGACAGGCAAAAGCACATGGATTACACGCAAAACCATAAAGACAATCAATTAAAACAAATGGTTTCTGACGATCTGCTTCAGGAAAATAAGGTTCTTCAATTACTTTTAGTGGATGTTGTTGCGAATCAATATATTCTTTTGAAACTGCTAGATAATCATCATAATTATATCTTTTCCCAAGACTATCAATCACCTCGTAAGCCGCCTGCTTACCACGTAACACAGCACTTGTACCTTCACCAATTCTTATTGCATCACCTACACCAAAACAATTTCTACCAAAAACTTCGTTACCCTTAATTAAAAGTTGGTCATCAGGAACTAGTCCTGTACAAATATTTATTGCATCAATTCCATCAATTATTTTCTCAGTACCTGGAATTGCTTTAAAGTTTTCACATTCTGCAATAACAGCTCCTGTTATTCCTGTATAATCTTTATTTGGTATAGCCTTTAATAAAATATGTGATAAAATAACTGGAATTCCCAATCTTCTTACTCTGTTAGCCTGAACAGGAAAACCACCTTCTTTATTCTGAGCTTCAATAATGGCTTTTACATTTGCTCCTGCCTGAAATAATTGATATGAAGTTAAATACCCAATATTTCCGGCTCCAACTGTTAAAATATTTTTACCTAATAAAGTAAATTCGTTATTCATCATTTTCTGAACAACTGCAGCAGTATATACTCCTGGAACATCATCATTTTCAAATGCAGGCATAAAAGGTACTGCACCTGTTCCAATAATAAGATATTCAGAATCTATATAATAAATCTCTTCTGTTAGAATATTTTTAACAGCTAATCTTTTTCCTTCTAATATATCCCAAACAGTAGAATTTAAAAGTATACCGGTATGGTCATCTCCTGCAAGAGTTTTAGCAATATCAAACCCACGCATACCACCAAATTTCTGCTCTTTTTCAAAAAAGAAAAACTGATGTGTCTGCATTAAAAACTGACCACCAATTTTGTCATTATTGTCAACTACAATATTTGAAATGCAATGTTGATTAAGAATTTCACGTGCAGCTAAACCAGCAGGTCCTGCGCCGATTATCGTAACACTGGTTTTATAAACTTTAGTTGTTTCCTCTGTTTTTGGAGGAATAATTTCTGGGTAATAATTTTTAGGGATTTCAGCAACTTCCTTTATACCATCTATTTTAGTAATACAAATTCTTCTTATTACTCCATCTACAAGCATTTCACAAGCACCACACTTACCTATTCCGCACTCAAGACTTCTATTTCTGTTTCGTAAGCTATGACTGTGAACAGGATAACCTGCCTGATGCAAAGCAGCAGCTATAGTGAATCCATTTTCGCCTGTAATTTCCTTTCCTTCAAACAAAAAAGTCTTATTTTCATTTGAAGGAATATCTAAAATCGGATGTTGGTTTATTTTATACATCAAACTTATTTTTATATGCAAAAATGTCGATACATTAGATTATTTACTATGACCTTTGTCAGAGATTAAATTTCATTTTAATTTTTCATCAAATGACGTCTTTTTTTTATTTTTTTATACTTTTACAGCAAATGATTAAAAATGGGAAAGTACAGTAAAAATTCAAAGGAAGTAAAAAAACAGGCAAAAAAAATAGAAGTTGAAGAAACTCCTATTTTAGAGAAAAAAACTTCAGTTTCTAATCGCAATATTTATATTTTAATCTTTTTATTTGCTTTTATTTTTTATGGAAACACAGTCTTAAATGACTATGCGCTAGACGATGCCATAGTAATCACACAAAATGATTATACATTAAAAGGAGTTTCAGGAATTAAGGATATATTCTCAACCGAACTTTTTACTGGATTTTTTAAAGTAAAAAAGGACCTGGTAGCTGGAGGCAGATACCGCCCTCTTTCAGTTGCAACTTTTGCTCTTGAAGTTGAATTTTTCGGGCAAAATCCATACATCAGTCACTTTATTAATATATGCTTATTCGGACTTATCGGTATTTTACTTTTTAAACTTTTATCAAAACTATTTAAAAAGTATAATGTAAGTTCAAAATGGTATTATAACCTACCTTTAATCACAACCTTACTATACTTAGCACATCCAATTCACACAGAGGTTGTTGCAAATATTAAAGGGCGAGATGAACTCTTATCACTTATTGGAGTTTTACTTGCTTTTATTTATTCGTTAAAATACCTTGAAAACAAAAAAAATATTTATTTGGTTTTCTCTTTTATAAGTTTTTTTGCCGGAATGTTTTCAAAAGAAATTGGTGTAACATTTTTAGTTACTATTCCACTGGCATTATGGTTTTTTACAGATCATAAATTTGGAAAGATTATTTTATCAATACTACCTATCCTTGCTGCTACTTTAATTTATTTTATGATAAGAGGAGCAGTACTTGGAGACCAAACAGCAAAGGTTATTCCCGAGTTGATGAATGATTCATTCTTGTATATGACAACTTCCGAGAAATTTGCAACAATAACATATACAATGGGAGTTTATTTAAAACTTATATTTTTCCCACATCCGCTTACTTATGATTACTACCCTTACCATATTCCTATAACAGAATGGAGCGACTGGCAAGCTTTTATTTCATTAATTGTTTTATTAGTATTAGTTGTTATTGCTTTCAGAGGCTTAAAACACAAAACAATAATTTCATTTAGTATTTTCTTTTATGCCATAACCCTGGCACCTGTTTCAAATATTTTATTTCCAATTGGTGCATTTATGAATGAGCGATTTGTTTTTATTGCATCGCTAGGATTCTGCATTGTGTTAGCATGGTTTTTAACTTCCAAACTCCCACAAATTATAAAAAAGGAAAATACCAGAAAAAATTTAATTCCGGTTTTACTAATTGTTATTTTAGGATTATATGGGTTCAAAACAGTTACAAGAAACACCGATTGGAAAAATGATTTCACCTTATTTACAACAGATGTGAAAGTTTCCGTTAATGGTGCAAAAAGTAATTGTTCTGCTGGCGGAAAATTAATAGAAGAAGGAGTAAAACCCGAGAATAAAGCTGTTAGAGACCAATATTTAAAACAGGCTATAGGTTATTTAAACCATTCGTTAGAAATTTATCCTGCATACGGTGATGCGTTGTTGTTATTAGGAAATGCATGGTTTGAATATAATAAAAATTATGATTCAACCTTAATTGCTTATAAAAGCCTATTAAGATTAAATCCTAATCACAATCAGGTATTCACTAATCTTGACATTATTTTTAAGAATCTTGATAGCGCTGATTATAAAATAAAAATTTATCAAGAGTTATTTGAAATTAACCCAAACCGTTTTGAAGTAAACTATACATTGGGCAATTTGTTTGGAAGATATAAAAATGATCTAACAAAAGCTACGTATTATTTAAATCGGGCTATTTCTGTTGACTCTAAAAAAGCCTTTGCATTAAAAGATTTAGGGGTTGCATATGGAATGCAAATGAAATATGATTCATCAATATATTTCCTAAAGAAAGCCACAGAGCTAGATCCAAAAGATTCTCAAGCTTTTCTGAACATTGGAATTTCATATCTGAATCTGAATCAAAAAGAGGAAGCTCTGAAATACTTTAAAATGGCTAAAGATTTAGACCCAAAGATTACAATTCCTCAGTAAATTTATTCTGCAAAAAGACATCTGCTTTTGTTAAGAACTGAAGTGCAGACTTTGTGTGTTCGTGCAAGTTTAAGTTGTTCTGATAAAGACATAGACGCAAGCTTTCTATCACGATCCTCTATGCTCATGCTTCTTAAAATATTAATCTCACAACTTGCCGGCTCTAAATCGGAAGGTGGCATTAATAAATATTCAAGTAATTCCGGACAAACATTAAGCATAAAATTCTTTTTTATAACTTAAAGACGTCGGAAATACAGAAAGGTTGTCTGAAAAAGCTTAATTTATTTAGTAATCACAAGCTCTTGCTGAGATATCACATCTTTTGAAATCAACTTAAAAATATAAATACCACTACTAATATCTTTTAGAGGCAAGTTAATTTTATTTGATCCTAACTGTACATTTAGAGGTAAATATTCTTCAACAACATTTCCCTTAGTATCTAAAATCTGAATATTTACATCCTGATTTACAGCACTCTCAAAATCAATATTTAATTGATTAATAGCAGGATTAGGATATACTTTATAAGAAGATTCTTTTATTGTATTAGTAGGTACACTGTTTGAAATTTCATAAAGTGCCTGATCAATACCGGTTTTAATTGCAGCTTCTGTAGAAGTTGTTAAGGATATTGAAGAAAAAAACAAATGATGCGAAGCTCCACCGGCAATAGCAATTATTGGCATACCCGAACCATATGGCGAAGCATAATCGCTTGAATACATAAAAGAAAGACCTGGTAAAAGACCATTATTTGAAATCCAAGTTGCAATAGCTGAACAATTAAAACCACCATTATCCAAATACATTACCTGTACATTAGGATTTGTGCTAAAATAATTATTTATTACATTCTGAACCCGCTTTGATCCTGTAACGCAAGAACCACATTGATGCTCATAAATTAACACAACTACTTTTCCCTGATTCAAAATCGGATATAAAGAAACAGAATTTCCATTACAATCAGTTAAAGTAAAATCTTCCGCAATAGCCTGAGCATTTGAATTTAATGAAAGGAATGATGTAAACATCAAAAGAAAAAATATTGTTCTCATATATTTAAATAATTATTAATGTAAAAATACAGCATTTCGATAACAATTACTATTTTTCAATGTTAAAAAACATCATTTAATAAAGTAAATTACTGCAACAGTAATTCCTATGAAAACAACTATATATCTCAAAACTGTAGTTGGAATTTTGTCCACCATTTTACCACCCAGGAATCCTCCAAGGATTGCTCCCAATGCCATTATTAAAACAAACATCCATTCTGCTTTGCCCGAAAACGAAAAATAAATGGCTGCCGTAACATTAATCACAAAAGCTAGAGTTTGTTTTAAAATATTTACTTTATTTAAGTTCTCATTTACTAACAAACCTAATACCGCCATTAGAATTACACCCAAGCCTGCGCCAAAATAGCCACCATAAACAGCAGCTAAAAAAATTAAAATATATGTTCCAATATCTTTAATTAACTGTGAGCTTTTTTGCTTTCTTGAAACTGACCAGTTTTTTAATGGTACTTGAAAAGCTAATAATGCAGTTGCAATTAGAATAAGATAAGGAATCAAAGTTTCAAAAGAGCTTTCTGGCATTTTTAAAAGCAAGTAACCACCAGTTAATCCACCAATAATACTTATTGGTAACATTTTCCACAATTGATCCTTTTGGGATTTGAAATTATTTCTTTGCGCGTATATTCCACCAAAATAACCCGGACAAAGTGCAAGTGTATTAGTAACATTAGCTATAACAGGCGGTAAACCTAAAGCAGTTAATGTTGGAAAAGTAATTAAAGTTCCTCCTCCTGCTATTGCATTTATAAACCCGGCAAAAATTGCAGCAACACCGGCAAAAATATAACTTGAATATTCCAATTTGTTATTTTGAAAAAATAATTTGTAAAATTAAACTTTATTTAGAACTGAAAAGCCTTTATTATTTATTACAAATATTTTAAGTTTGTAAAAAACTAAAAATGAAAATTAAAGATATAATAAAAGTCATTGAAGATCTTGCACCTTTATCATTTCAGGAACCATACGATAATACAGGAATGCAGATTGGTAGTACTGACAAAAAAATTAATTCGGTTTTACTAACTTTAGATGTAACAGAAGACACTATTAACGAAGCAATTGAAAACAAAGCAGATTTAATTATTAGTCACCATCCTTTAATTTTTAGCGGAATAAAAAAATTATCAGGAAAAAATTCTACAGAGAGAATTGTTATTAAAGCAATTAAAAATGATATTGCAATTTATTCATGCCACACAAATATTGATTCTGCATGGCAGGGAGTAAATATAAAACTTGCCGAAAAACTTGGTTTGCAAAAAATTAAAATATTAAAGCCTGTAACAGGAAACTTAAAAAAACTGGTGACTTTTGTCCCTGCTGACCATGCAGATAAACTCAGAACTGCATTATTTGAAGCAGGTGCAGGTAACATTGGAAATTACGATTCTTGTAGTTTTAATACTGAAGGCAAAGGAACGTACCGTGCAAATGAAAATGCAAATCCTTTTGCAGGAAAAATAAATGAGCTTCATACAGAAAATGAAACAAGAATTGAAACTATTTTTCCATCGCATCTGAAATCAAAAGTTTTGTCGGCCCTACTTTCCAATCATCCTTATGAGGAGGTAGCATTTGATATTTTATCTCTCGACAACACTTTTAATAAACAAGGAATTGGAGCTATTGGAATTTTAAATGAAGAAACTGACGAAAATATATTTCTTAAATCAATCAAAGAAACGCTTAATTGCAAGCAAATCAGACATTCTGCACTAACAGGAAAAAAAATTAAAAAAGTAGCAGTATGTGGTGGAAGTGGAAGTTTCTTAATATCAGAGGCTTTATCATCAGAAGCTGATGCATTCGTGACAGCTGATTTAAAATACCATCAATTTCAAGAGCCTGAAAATAAGATGCTTTTGATTGATGCAGGTCATTTTGAAACAGAATATCATACTCTTGAAATTTTTTATGAATTACTTAATAAAAAATTCCCTACCTTTGCAATCTATTTTTCCAAAGTAAGTACTAATCCTGTTAATTATCTGTAGAATATGGCAAAAGCATCAGCAAAAGTAGAAGTTTCAGACGTTTCGGTAGAAGAAAAATTACGTGCTTTACACAATCTTCAAGCAGTTGATTCTCAAATTGACCGTATTAAAATGCTTCGCGGAGAACTTCCACTAGAAGTACAAGATTTAGAAGATGAAATTGAAGGTCTGGAAACTCGTATAAATAAATTTGAAGAAGAAAGCAAAGAGTTTGAAAAAGCAGTTGCAACAAAAAAAGCTGAAATCAAACAATCTGAAACTCAAATAAAAAAATATACCGAGCAACAAAATAACGTACGCAATAATCGTGAGTACGACGCTTTAACAAAAGAAGTTGAATTTCAACAGTTGGAAATTCAGTTATGCGAAAAACGCATTAAAGAATTTACAATTCAAATGAACGAGAAAAAAGATGAAATTGCTAAAGCAAGAGTAGTTTTTGAAGATCGTAAAAAAGATTTGGAATTAAAAGTAAACGAACTTAAAGAGATTACAGAAGAAACTCAAAAAGAAGAAGATGTACTTGTAAAAAAATCTGTAGAACTCGATAAAATTATTGACCCAAGATTACTTCAGGCTTATACACGTATCCGCAGCAATGCACGTAACGGTTTAGCTGTTGTAGGTGTTGAGCGCGATTCATGTGGAGGTTGCTTTAATAAAATTCCACCTCAGCGTCAGCTTGAAATTAAAACCCGTAAAAAAATTATTGTTTGCGAATACTGCGGTCGTATTATTATCGATCCTGAAATTGTAAAGTAAAAACTACTATTAAATATAACGAAGCCGGATTTTATTCCGGCTTTTTTATTTTCGTTACTGATCGTGATTTTAAATCCCGATTTAAATAAATGCTGATTTAAATCCGCATTAGCAAACAATAAAAAAAACATTTATGGAATTTTTAATTCGTTGCATCTTTCACACGAAAATTTCTTCACTTAAATAAAATTCAGTAAATTTCAACGAATAAAAAAACAACTATGAATACCAAAAGCTTTCTTTTTGTAACACTATTTTTAGTGATTTTTGCGAGTGCTTCGGCATTAATTCTTTCAACATTACAAAGTCAAAAAGCATTCATCGAATTCAAAAAAGGCGATTCATACGAAGAAGCTTGGAAAAAAGTAACAAAGTTTGAAAATGAAGGCTTACCTAAATCAGCATCAGAACTTGTTGAGCAAATATTTAAAACTGCAAAAACAGAAAACAATTACGCTCAGATTGTTAAAGCATTAATGTTTAAAATAAAGTATGTTATACAGACAGAGGATGATGGTAATGTAAAAATTATTACTCAACTAAAAAACGAATGCGATAGTGCAAAATATCCGGTAAAACCAGTACTTCAGTCACTATTAGGTGATTTTTTCTGGCAGTATTATTCTCAAAACAGATACACTATTCTGCAACGTACAAATACCAGCAGTTTCAGACCGGATGACATTGCCACATGGGATGCAAAAAGATTAGTTGAAGAAAGTACAACATATTATCTTGCTTCGTTACAAAATACTGATAGCCTGCAAAGAACCAGAGTTGATTTGTTTATAGATATTCTTGATACCAATGTTACAGCCAGAAATTACCGTCCAACGCTTTATGATCTTCTTGCCCACAGAGCAATAGATTTTTTCATGAATTCCGAAGCTGATATTACCCGTCCTTCATATGAATTTAATTTAACCGATGAACACCTCTTTGCAAATGCAAAAGATTTTTCTAATTATAAAATTCAATGTGCTGATTCGTTATCATTAAAATTTCAGGCACTTAAAATATTTCAGGAGTTAATTGCATTTCACACAAACGACGATTCGGCTTCGGCTTTGGTAGATGCAGATTTAAAACGACTAAAGTTTGTTTATAATAACTCCATCTCAAATAATAAAGATTCACTTTACACCAGATCACTAGAATTATTAAATGATAAATATAGCCCCGATCCTGTTTGTGCAGATATTTTATCAGAACTTGGGGAACAATATTTTCATTTAGGTATAACATTTCAGCCGAATATTAATGAAAAATATAAGGACTATAATAAGAAAGCACTAGAGACTGCTGAATTAGGAATAAAAAGATATAAAGATTCAAACGGCGGAATTAACTGCCTTGCACTTAAAAACAAAATTCTTAATAAATCGTTCGATTTTGTTACAGAAAAATATCAGTTACCCGATAAGCCAATGCTTGCAAGGTTAACATTTAAAAATATTGACAGTTTATATTTTAAAATAATTAAAATAGATTGGGAAAAAGATAAAAAGAAAACAAGAAATCTTTATGACAGTTTATTGATAGCATATTATTTAAAAATGCCGGCAGTAAAAGTATTCTCAATAGCATTGCCAAATAAAAATGACTATCAGGAATATTCAACTGAGATTGCACTTCCGGCAATGCCCGTTGGTCAGTATATTGTTATAGCAAGTAACAGAAAAGATTTCAGATGGGTTACAAATGGCTATGGTTATTCGTTTGTAACAACAACAAATCTTTCATATTTAAGCAGAAGATATAATGGAGAAGCAATGAGTTTTAGTGTATTAAACAGAGAATCCGGATTGCCCGAAAAAGGTGTTATTGCTACTTTATGGAAAGAAGAATACAGCTACATAACACAGTCTTATGAATATGTTAAATCTTTAACTTTCACTACCGATGATAACGGAAAATTTACTGTTCCTGCTCCAAAAGATTACAGATATTTTTTCATAGCATTTCAAAAAGGTAATGATAAACTATCAAGCGATGAATCATTTTATCAATACAGATATTATGGTTACGACACAAAAATGGAAAAACGAGTATTCCTATTTTCAGATCGTTCAATATACAGACCGGGTCAGACAATTTACTTTAAAGGTATAGTAATAGATACAGATGGAACAAATAACAAAATTGTACCTAATTTCAAAACAACAGTCACATTATATGATGTAAATTACCAGAAAGTATCAGATTTAAAACTTACATCAAATGAATATGGAAGTATTCAGGGAACTTTCACACTTCCATCTGGCTTATTAAACGGGCAAATGAGTCTTTCTGCAGATGGTTATGGAACTTTATATTTCTCGGTTGAAGAATATAAAAGACCAAAATTTGAAGTTGTTTTTGATACTTTAAAAGAAACTTTCAGATTAGAAAATAAAGTAAAAATAAGCGGGCAGGCAAAAGCATACGCAGGCTCATCAATTGACGGAGCAAAAGTAAGCTATCGTGTAACACGTAACACATATTTCCCATATCGCTGGTGGTACTGGTGGTCATATCCAACAACAAACAATCAGTCTGTAATATCATATGGTACTACAACTACAGATGCTGAAGGAAAATACACAATTGAATTTGATGCAAAACCCGATTTATCAGTTGATGCAAAATATTCACCTGCATTTACATATTCTGTTTCAGCAGATGTTACAGATATTAACGGTGAAACCAGAAGTGCATCAACACAAGTTAACATTGGGTACAAATCTTTAGTAATTGGCTCGAACTGGTATGGTAATATTAATTTATCGGAAACCGATGCTATTGAAGTAAGTTCACAAAACCTTAATGGCATTGACGTACAATCTAAAGGACAAGTTAATATATATAAATTAAAATCTGATGGCAGATTGCTTATAAAACGAAACTGGAATTTACCTGATATATATTCAATTTCTGAAGCAGAATTCAAAAAACAATTCCCATTATTTGCATATAAAAATGAAGACAGTCCTACAAGTTGGGAAAAAGAGAAAAAAGTATTTTCAAATGAATATGATACAAAAATTACTAAAAAACTTAAAATTTCTGATATTAAAAACTGGGAACAAGGTGACTATTATATTGAAATAACATCTACAGATAAATTTGGCGAACCAGTAAAATATGAAAATTATATTGAGGTTTACAATCCAATTTCGACTAAACCATTTATTAATACTTCAAGTTTTATTACCCCTATTAAAAACAGTTGTGAACCCGGTGAAACAGCTAAATACTTAATCGGTTCTTCTGAAACAGGCTCCAAAGTTTTTTATGAAATTGAACACAAAGGGAAAATAATAAAAAGCGAATGGCTAACTTTAAACAACGAGCAGAAATTAATTGAGATTCCTATTTCGGAAATTCATCGTGGAAACCTTTCAGTTCACTTTAGTTTGGTAAGACACAACAGAGCATATCCATATAATGATTTAATTACTGTACCTTATTCAAATAAAGAATTAGATATCAGTTTCTCATCATTCCGTAACAAATTATACCCAGGTGAACAGGAAGAATGGAAATTATTAATAAAAGGTAAAAAAGGTGACAAAGTTGCTGCAGAAATGGTAGCCACACTTTACGATGCTTCACTTGATGCATTTAAACCTCACGATTGGTCACTTTCACTTTATCCGGGATTTTACACTGAGCTATACTGGAATCAGGGACAATCATTTTCTAATGCTTCATCAGCATTTCTACAGATTTACTGGAATGAACCGTCATACTACACATATAAGATTTATGACAGAATTGATTTATTCGGACTTCAGAATTATATGTATTCCCGCTACAGTTACTACGGATACCTTGATGATGGCGATTATAACTTTAGAGGTGCCCGAGCTGAAACTGGAGCTTTTGCTCTGGAAGAAAAAACTAAAGACTCACCCGGAAAAGCTGATGAACAAAAATTATATAAAGCCGGAGATGTAACAACAGTTTCTAATATGGTTCCTTGTGATGGAAAAGCTGTTGACAAAGTTACACTTTCTGCAGGTTTTAAGGATCAGGAAGCAAGCCTACTACCTCCACCACCACCTCCGGCACAAGGTCAAAGTTTAAATTCTGTTCAGGCAAGAAAGAATTTTAGCGAAACAGCCTTCTTTTTACCAAATCTTCAAACAAATGACAAAGGTGAAATCATAGTTTCATTTAAAGTTCCTGAAGCATTAACAAAATGGAAAATGCTTGGACTAGCTCATACAAAAGATTTGCGAATCGGTACAATAACAAATGAACTGGTTACTCAAAAAGAATTAATGGTAATGCCAAATCTTCCAAGGTTTATGCGCGAAAACGATAAGATTTCAGTATCATCAAAGATTTCAAACCTTGGAGAAAAAGAAACAACCGGTCAGGCACAATTATTCCTTTTTGATGCTATAACTGATAAGCCAATTGACAATTTATTTGGAAATAAAGCCTCTGTAAAATCTTTTACAATAAAGAAAGGGCAATCTATAAATATAAACTGGGAATTAGACGTACCTGAAGGAGTAGATGCTATTTCATGCAAGATTGTAGCTATTGCAGGTAAATTCTCTGACGGCGAACAAAATATTATTCCTGTTTTATCAAACAGAATGTTGGTAACGGAATCATTACCATTACCAATTCGCGGAAAAACAACTAAAAATTATCAGTTAACAAAGCTGATAAATTCAGCTTCGTCAAAAACTTTAAAACAGCATAAACTCACATTAGAATTTACTGCAAATCCTGCATGGTATGCTGTTCAGGCATTACCATATATTATGGAGTATCCTTACGAATGTGCCGAACAAACTTTTTCACGTTATTATGGGAATAAATTAGCATCACATATTGCAAATTCTTCACCCAAAATAAAAGCAGTTTTCGATTCGTGGAAAAACACTACAGATTCAAAAGCATTGCTTTCAAATCTTGAGAAAAATCAGGAACTTAAAGAAGTATTACTTCAGGAAACACCATGGGTTTTAGATGCTAAAGATGAAACTACCAGAAAAAAACGCGTAGGTCTTTTATTTGATTTAAACCTTATGTCGAATAATGTTCAATCAGCATTTAACAAATTAGAAAAACTGCAATGCTCAAATGGTGGATGGATGTGGTTTAGCGGAATGCCCGACGACAGATATATTACACAACACATTGTTACAGGATTCGGACATTTAAATCATCTTAATGTAATTAATCTGAATACAGACTATAAAGCTTGGAACATGACACAAAGAGGAGTTCGGTATTTAGATAATGAAATCAGAAAAGACTATGCAAACCTGAAAAAATATTATAAACCTGATGAACTGGAAAAAAACCACATTTCTGATATTCAGATTCAATATTTATATGCAAGAAGTTTCTTTAATGATAAAATTGAAATATCTTCTAATTGCAAAGAAGCATATGAATATTTCCGTGGACAAGCTCAAAAATACTGGTTGAGTCAGAGTAAGTATATGCAGGGAATGATAGCACTTGCACTTTACCGCACAGGCGACAAAACAATTCCTAACAAAATACTCGCATCAATAAAAGAAAATGCACAAAACTCAGAAGAATTAGGAATGTTCTGGAAAGACAATTTGGGTGGTTACTACTGGTGGCAAGCTCCTATTGAGACTCAGGCATTGCTTATTGAAGCATTTGATGAAATCTCGGGTGACCAGAAAGTTGTTGACGACATGAAAGTATGGTTGCTAAAACAAAAACAAACACAGGACTGGAAAACAACAAAAGCTACAACTGAAGCTATCTATGCTTTGTTATTAAAAGGAACCGACTGGCTTGCAACTGAACCAAATGTTGAAATAACAGTTGGCAACATTAAGATTGATCCTAAAAATATGCCTGAACAAAAAGCAGAAGCAGGTACAGGTTATATCAAAACTTCATGGAGTGGCTCAGACATAAAACCTGAAATGGGTAATGTAACCATTGTTAAAAAAGACGAAGGCGTAAGCTGGGGTGCTTTATACTGGCAATATTTTGAACAACTTGATAAAATTACACCACATGAAACTCCATTAAAGTTAAGTAAAAAAATATTTGTCGAAAACTTTGGTGCTGCAGGAAAAAGTATGGAGCTTGTAAAACCGGGTTCATCAATAAAAATTGGAGATAAGGTAATTATAAGAATTGAGTTACGCGTTGATCGTGACATGGAATACGTTCATATGAAAGACATGCGTGCAGCAGGCTTTGAACCTATTAATGTTATTTCAACTTATAAATGGCAGGATGGTTTAGGCTATTATGAAAGTACAAAAGATGCATCGACAAATTTCTTCTTTGGATATTTACCAAAAGGAACTTATGTTTTTGAATATGCAGTTCGTGCTTCATTAGCCGGCGATTTCTCAAATGGAATAAGCACAATTCAATGTATGTATGCACCTGAGTTTACATCGCATTCGGAAGGGATAAGAGTGTCAATAAAATAATATGAGTTAAACTCAATTTGTCATTCAGAGCATCCGCCGCGACCAATGTCATTGACTTAAGAGAATGTAATTTTGTTTATACATTTGCTTACTTCTCGATACGCTTTGCTTCCGCCGCGGCGGACGAAGTTGCAAATAGAAATTGTTCCTCAGCCGCAGAGCGGCTGAGGAACAAGCAAGAATGCTAGTCCGCCGCGGCGGACAGAATGACATTTAGGTTATTTAGTTTTCACATTACAATCTTAAAAAACTTCATTAACTTTGTATTAATAAACAATCATTATCATGAAAAAAATATTAATACTTGGATTATTATGTTGCTTCTCAACACTAACATTTAGTCAAGAAAAGAAACTGTTATACATAACATCACTTGATGGCAACAAACAACTTGACGAAGCTGTTGTAAAAGCAAAAGCCGAGAATAAAAATGTATTAGTTCAGGTTGGTGGAAACTGGTGCCCATGGTGCATTAAATTCAATCACTTTTGTGTTGAGATACCAAAATTAGATTCTGTTATTAAAGCCAGTTATGTTTTTATACATTTGAATTATAGCCGCGAAAACAGAAACTATTCTGCACTAGAAAGATTAGATTTCCCACAGCGTTTTGGTTTTCCTGTGCTAGTTGTTTTAAACTCAAAAGGACAAAGAATTCATACTCAGGATAGCGGTTTACTTGAAAAAGATAAAGGATACGATACACTTAAAGTTTTTACCTTTCTTAAAAACTGGACTCCTCAGGTTTATAACAAAGAACAGTATATAGTTAAAGAGAAAGAATAGTTTAAAGACTAAATAGTAAATTAATTACATTTATACACATTCTGGTTATGTAATTCCATCCATTTTTCCGGATTATCAATTGTTTTCCATCCATATTTTTTATATAATTCATGAGCATCACCGGTTAGTAATATCCATCGTCTTAACCTCTGAAGATTTGGATGAGACATTATTACTTCCAACAGCCATTTCGAGAGCCCTTTTCCACGATATTTGTCTATTACAAACACATCACCTAAATAAGCAATTGTTGAAAAATCTGAAATTATTCTTGCATATCCAATTTGCTGATCTCTATATAACAACCCGAAATTTAACGAATTATCAAATGCAGTTTTAAATGTTTCAAGTGGAATGTTTTTGCTCCAGTACGATTCATTTGCTAAAAATTCGTGAATTAATAATAAGTCAAGTTTTAAATTGTCAGTAGTAATTGTAAATTCATTTTTCTTTACTGTGATAGTTTCCATATTTTAAGTATAAATTGTAAATGCTTGAACATTGTTATTTACTGCTCCGCTGCGGTAAATCGGCGGACAGACTGTTAAATTTTGACAGTGTGTTATAAACAATAAGTTATTTGCTCTTAATTTTCAGTTTGATCGGGTCTTGTCTACAGTCAAAAACTGTTGCGATAGAAACAATATTTTCTTTTATTAGATAAACGATTTTGTAGTTTCCTTGAACTAAATATCGAATTTCTTGTTTAAAATGCGCCAAAAGCTCCTCTTTTTGTCCTATTCGAGGAGTAATCTCAAGAAGAATTGTTTTGTCAACGATAGAATTAGTTATTTTGTCTGCAACTCTTTTGCTGGCTTTAGAATAATAATAATCGTAAATATTACGTAATTCTTCAATCGCAGAGTCTGACCAAACAACAATTATTTCCATGAAGCTATTTCTTTCTTTAAACTTCTAGCACTCTTAACTTTATTGCTTTTAACTTCCTCGAATGCTTTCTCAATGCGTTGTTCATATTCCTGAAGCGTCATTGGTTTAATCTCTTTTTCCAATACTTTATCTCGCTCGGATTTAAGAAGTTCTTCGAATTTTGAGAGAATGCTTGAATTGGCGTATTTAAGAAATTCCTGTATGAAATGTATTTTTCTGGTTTGTAAGTCCATAAAGCTATTTTTTTTGTAAATTTAATACTATTTTAAGAAAAAAGCAATATTTTGTCTGAAAGTCCTTCTACACCTTGTTTATAACAAGACTCTAAACTTAACCATTAATTTCAAATATATAAAATAACAAAGCTAAAAACAAGTACAGTATTTAATCCTCTTTCAACGAATCAAAATCAATAACGGAGACAGTTTCGCTTAAATCTGTCAACACCCCGCCTTCACACTTGAGAGTTCTGTTAGGGAATTTTTTTAACACCGTGTAATTATGAGTTGCCATTAGAATGGCACAGCCTGTTTTGCTTATATCTGTTAACAAATTTAAAATTCCTTCAGAAGTTTCGGGATCCAAATGACCGGTTGGTTCATCAGCAAGAATTAGTTCAGGATGGTTTAATAAAGCACGTGCAATAACAACTCGTTGCTGCTCCCCACCCGACAACTCGTGAGGCATTCTTTTTATTTTATCAAGTAAGCCAACATTTTCAAGAACTTCTGAAATTCGTTTATCAATATCTTCTTTTTTCCAACCTGTTGCTTTTAAAACAAATTTTAAATTTTCATAAACAGTTCTATCAGTAAGTAATTGAAAATCCTGGAATACTACGCCAAGTTTTCTGCGAAGTAATGGAATGTCGCTTTTCTTTAATTTCTTTAAATTGAAATTACAAACTGTTCCTTCACCTTCTGTTAATATTATATCACCATACATGGTTTTTATAAGACTGGATTTACCACTACCTACACGACCAATAACATAAACAAACTCGCCCTTTTTTATTTTAAGATTAACATCGGTTAAAACTTTTTCTTCCTGCTGATAGATATTTGCATTTTCTATTTGTACTGTATAATTTTCTTCCATAATAATAGTTTTTACATTTAGTAAAACAATAATTAAAAGATTTCTAAAACAATTCTTTTGTCATTAAAAACTCATATCTAAGTGCATTATAAATTTAGCTATAACCATTTCGATCTGCCTTGGAGAACGTTAAGGATTAGTAAACTAAATTCAACTTCAAACTTAATGTTTTAGAAAAACTTAACTATTGCAAAGCTAAAAATATAAATAACCATTTGTATTAAATCAGTCATTCAGAAATGAACATTCAATTGTTAATTAAAAGATTGAACTGTAAAATCTGACAGGTTATTAAATATCTACTTTAGCTTTATTATAAGTAAAAAGCTTATGCACAACAAGATTTTGTTATTCAGAGTATTTGTAATTGTTTCGTTATGTATTGGCAGTAGTGTTCAGGCACAAAAAACTGCAATTTATAACGACGCCGATTATAATTTTAAAAAAGCAGTTGAGTTATTCGAAAAACAAAAATATGGCTTCTCGCAGGAAGCTTTTGACGAATATCAGAGAAGTCTGCCCACAAAAGACAACCTTATGCGTTCTGATGCCGATTATTATTCGGCACTTAGTGCAATGGAGCTTTTTAACAAAGATGCTGAGCCACGCATAATTAACTTTATTAACAATAACCCAGAAAGTTCACGCCAGAAAGGAGCTTTTTTCTATGTTGGTAAATTTCAATATCGCGAAAAAAGATTTAAAACCGCTTTAGAATGGTTTGAAAAAATTGATCCTTATTATTTGAACGATGAAGAAAAAGCAGAATATTATTTTAAAAGTGGGTATAGTTATTTTGTTGTAAAAGATTACGATAAATCTGAAAAAGCTTTATATGAGATAAAAGATCTTAATACAAAATATACAACACCTGCAACTTATTTTTACTCTCATATTGCTTATACAAACAAAAAATATGAAACTGCTTTGGCAGGTTTTCAAAAGCTTTCTAAAGATGAACTTTTCGGTTCTATCGTTCCTTATTACATTACGCAGATTTATTATTTACAGGAACAATTTGATAGTGTAATAACATACTCACCAGGCTTACTTGATTCTGCAACAACCAAACGAGCTCCAGAAATTGCAAGAATTATAGGCGAATCATATTACAGAACAAATCGTTTTAAAGAAGCAATTCCTTATTTAGAGCTTTATCGCGATAAGGTTTCGAATATTACCCGACGTGATATTTATGAACTTGGATATGCTTATTACAGAAATGGTGAAAATTCAAAAGCAATTGCAACACTTGATAAAATAACAGGAGTAAAAGACAGTCTTTCACAAAACTCGCTTTACCTTTTAGCAGATTGTTATCTTACAGAAAATAATAAAAACATGGCAAGAATTGCTTTAGGTAATGCTTCTAAAATGGATTTTGACCCATACATTAAAGAAGATGCAATGTTTAATTATGCCAAACTGACTTTTGAATTATCATACTCACCATTTAACGAAGCTGTTTCAACTTTTAACGAATTTGTAAAAACTTTTCCCGAATCAAAAAGACTTGATGAAGTTTACTCGATGTTAGGAAAAGTATACATGAATACAAAAAATTACAAAGAAGCAATAGAAGTATTTGAAAACATTCAAAATGTAACAAATGAAATAGAAGAATCATACCAGCGTGTAGCTTATTTCAGAGGATTGGAACTTTTTAACAACTTAGAGTTTAGTCAGGCTATTATTCATTTTGACAAATCTCTTAATAATGCAAAATATAATCAGCTATATAAAGCACAGTCTATTTTCTGGAAAGGAGAATCATATTACAGATTGAACAGATACGATGATGCAATTTCTCAGTTTAACAAATTTTTACTCTCAACAGGAGCATTTGGCTCAAAAGAGTTTAACTTATCTTATTACAGCATGGGATATTGTTACTTTAAAAAACTTGACTACAAACAAGCTTTAACCTGGTTTAGAAAATTTGCCGACAACCAACCAGGAATAAAAACAAAACATACAGCTGATGCATATTGCAGAATTGGAGATTGTAATTTTTCTGCAAGACAGTATGATGTAGCTGTAGAAAATTACACAAAATCAATTGACATACATTTAGCTGCTGTTGATTATGCAATGTTTCAGAAAGGATTTTGTCTTGGTTTGTTAAAACAATATAACGATAAAATTATTGTTTTAAACCAATTACTATCCGATTACTCCGGTTCACCATATGTTGATGATGCAATGTATGAACTTGCTAACAGCTATGTAGCTATTGAAGAAAAAGAAATGGCATTAAATACATATCAGAAAATAATCGATGATTACCCTGCAAGTGATTTTGTTAGAAAATCATATATCCAGATGGGATTGGTTTATTATAACAGCGATCAGAATGACAAAGCACTTACTGTGTATAAAAAGGTAATAGAGAATTATTCTAATAGTCCTGAAGCAAAAGATGCATTTACTGGTTTAAAAACTGTTTATCTTGATATGAATGACGTTAATAATTACTATGCATATCTTAAAGACAGGGGAAATCAGGGCGATTTTAGAATAACAGAACAGGATTCTTTAATGTATGCAACTGCCGAGAAAGTATATATGGCAGATGACTGTGCAAAAGCCGAAGGATTATTTGCTGATTATATTACAAAATTTGGAGATAACGGAATTTTCTCGGTTAATGTATTCTATTATAAGGCAGAATGTCTTAACAAATCATCAAATATTGATGGTGCTGCAGAAAATTACAAAAAAGTATTAAGCAGACCAAACAGTGTATTTACAGAACCTGCATTGGCAAAGGTTTCTAAGTACGAGTTTAATAAAGCTAATTATCGCGATGCTCTAAGTTATTACCTAACATTAGAAAGTTCTGCTGCATACCAGACAAATATTACAGCTTCTAAAATTGGTAAAATGCGTTGTTATTTTCTACTTGCCGATTTAGATAATGCAAAAAAATCTGCTATTCAAGTTCTGGCAATGGAAAAATTACCAGATGAAATTGTTCGAGAAGCTCACTACACTGTAGGAAAATGCGAATATGCAATAAACAATTACGAAGCAGCACTTGAAGAATTTACATTAATATCCAAAAGTTGTAAAAGTGCAATTGAGGCAGAAGCAAAATATCTTACAGCCGAGATTTACTTAAAACAAAATCAGAATGATTTGGCCGAAAACGAAGTCTTTGATTTTGTTAAGAAAAATACTCCTCAACAAAAGTGGCTTGCAAAATCCTTCCTTCTTCTTGCTGATATTTACCTTGCTAAAAAAGATAATTTTCAGGCAAAAGCTACTTTGCAAAGTGTAATTGACAATTACACAGTAAAAGATGACGGTATGGTTGATGATGCAAAATCAAAACTCGACCAGATAAAAATTTCTGAGGAACAGGAACTTTTAAAGAAACAGTTAGAACAGGCTCCTGCACCTGAAAATATTGAGATTAACATAAATGAAGAAACAAAAACAAATTAACCGAAAACAGATATGAGAAAAATTTTGGTTATTACAATATCTTTTATTTGCACATTACTTATTTTTAATAAAGTAGCTGTATCGCAAATAAAACCGGACAATAATGTAAACATTATTAAACCATATGATCCTACAGTAGGTGACGCATATAAAATAAATTTATTGCCCGAAATTAACGACACATCAGGAGTAAAAAATAACTTCTCATACAAAGTATACCCAAAACAACTCCCTGTTGATTTTCAGGTAATACCCATAAATCCTGCTAAAATGGTTGGTGAGCCAATTTCAAAATTATATTCAACATATTTAAAAGCCGGATACGGTAACTATAACACTCTACTGGGAGAAGCCGGAGTTAATATGCTAAGATCAAAAAATTATGCAGGAGGTATTTATGTAAAACATTTATCCTCTATTACTAAACTAAAACTAGCTAACGATTTTAAATCACCTGCATCATACAGTGATAACAAAGTAACTCTTTTTGGTAAAAAGTTTTTCGAAAACTCGACACTTTCAGGTGATGCTTCATATTCACGAAATGCTCTTCATTATTATGGCTATGACACTGCATACAGCGATACTGTAATTGAAAAGAAACAGATTTTTCAACATTATAACACAATAACAGGAAATGCAGGACTTATATCGAACTATACAGATTCACAGCATTTAAATTACGATGCAAACATTAAATACGAATATTTTGAAGATAATTATAAAAGTTATCAAAACAGATTTAATGTAAGAACTGATTTAAGTAGTTATTATAAAACTGAACTA
The DNA here is from genome assembly GCA_016218155.1 of Bacteroidia bacterium. Taxonomy (NCBI): domain Bacteria; kingdom Pseudomonadati; phylum Bacteroidota; class Bacteroidia; species Bacteroidia bacterium. The sequence continues at coordinate 31,499 of JACREQ010000046.1, read as the reverse complement.
ATCGGTGGTACAATTGATTTATCATGGATAAATAAAAATTCTGCTATTGATACATTTAATAATGCATTGGTTCAGCTTAACCCATGGGTAAATTTTACTGGTGATAAATGGAGAATCAAATGTGGCTTATTAATGAATGTTGATGCTTATACTGACTCTGCATTTTATCATTTTTATCCTACTGTAATGCTACAGTATAATGTTATAGAAAATTTCTTAATTCCTTTTATAGGATTTGACGGAGGAATTACTCAAAATCATTTTTCTAAAATGGCATTGGAAAATCCTTATACAAGACCAGGATTACAAATGCAGAATACTAATAATAAAATTAACCTTAACGCAGGTTTCAGAGGTAATTTTAGCAAAAAAATATCTTTCCTTATTAAAGGTACCTATGGAACATATGATAACATGTATTTCTTTGTTAACGATACTTTAGGAATAGGAAATTACTTTGATGTAGTTTATGATGAAGTTCAGCTTTTACATTTTAACGGAGAAATTTCTTATAAAAATGCCGAGAAATTAAATGTCTTCTTAAGAGGAAATTATTATAAATATACACTTAAAAATCTTGACAAGCCATGGCATAAACCTGAGTGGGACGTTACTTTAGCTGCCAGATATAATTTGCGTAATAAAATTGTTGTATCACTGGATTTATTCTGCTTGGGCGACAGATATGCCCCAAATTTCAGAACACCCGAATCTCCTTACAAACTAAAAAGTACAATTGATGCCAATATTGGAATAGAATATCGTTATTCAAAAGTTTTATCTGCATTTTTAAATCTTAACAATATTACTGCTTCTAAAAAATATTATTGGAATTTTTATCCTACACAAGGATTTAATCTGCTTGGCGGATTAACTTATTCATTCTAAAATAATATTTAAATCCTTCATTATTTTAAAGATGATTTTTAATTAAAAATCATCTTTTTTTTGTTCGAAAATTCTTTAAAAAAATATCTCATTTTTTCAACAAAATATGGGTATAAAAACTTATTAACAAAGTCTTAGTTTTATTGATATTTAATAGTATTTAAGAAGACTATTTATTAACTTCGCGCTGCATTAAAAAATTTAAGAAAAAGAATCAGAAAAAGATGGAAGATTTGACAAACGATTTAGAAAAGAATAATGATTATTCGGCGGATAGCATTCAGGTGCTAGAAGGATTAGAAGCAGTACGTAAACGTCCGGCAATGTACATTGGTGATATCGGAATCAGAGGATTACACCATTTAGTTTATGAAGTAGTAGATAACTCTATAGATGAGGCACTTGCTGGTCACTGTAAAAACATTGATGTATTCATTAATGCAGATGGTACAATAACTGTTACTGATGATGGTCGTGGTATTCCTGTTGATTTTCACGAAAAAGAGCAGAAATCGGCTCTTGAAGTTGTACTAACTGTATTACATGCCGGTGGAAAATTTAACCATGATTCATATAAAGTATCAGGTGGATTACACGGAGTAGGTGTTAGTTGTGTTAATGCACTGTCGAGTTATTTAAAAGCTGAAGTTAGTCGCAATGGAAAAATGTACGAAATGGAATTTTCAATTGGAAAAGCTACTTCAGATTTAAAAATTATTGGTGATAGCGACAAAACCGGAACTACCATTACTTTTAAACCGGATGCATCAATATTTACAACAGTTGAATATAATTTTGAAACATTAGCTTCACGTCTACGCGAACTTGCTTTCCTTAATAAAGGAATAAAACTTAATATTACAGATTTACGCGAATTAGACGAAAACGGAAATCCATTAAAAAATGAATTTTTAAGTACAGAGGGACTAAAAGAATTTGTTCGTTTCTTAGATGCTAACCGCGAAACCTTAATTGATAACGTAATATATCTTGAAACTGAAAAGAACTCTATTCCAGTTGAATTAGCTATGCAATACAATGCTTCTTTTAACGAGAATGTTCACAGTTATGTAAATAATATCAATACGCACGAAGGTGGTACTCACCTTGCAGGTTTCAGACGTGGCTTAACCCGTACACTTAAAGCATATGCCGAAAAAAGCGGAATGCTTTCAAAATTGAAATTTGATATTAGTGGTGATGATTTCCGTGAAGGATTGACAGCTGTTATTTCTGTAAAAGTTCAGGAACCACAATTTGAAGGTCAGACAAAAACCAAACTTGGGAATACTGATGTAATGGGAGCTGTTGATCAGGCTGTTAGCGAACTACTTTCCTTTTACCTCGAAGAAAATCCAAAGGATGCAAAAGAAATAGTAAACAAAGTTATTTTAGCTGCAACTGCACGTCACGCTGCCCGCAAAGCACGTGAATTAGTTCAACGCAAAGGCGCATTAACAGGCGGCGGATTACCTGGTAAACTAGCAGATTGCTCAGAACGTGACCCGGAAATTTGCGAACTTTATTTAGTTGAGGGTGATTCTGCAGGTGGTACAGCAAAACAAGGTCGCGACAGAAAATTTCAGGCAATCCTCCCACTGCGTGGAAAAATTCTGAATGTAGAAAAAGCTATGCCTCATAGAATTTTCGAAAGCGAAGAAATAAAAAATATGTTTACTGCCCTTGGCGTTCACATCGGAACTGAAGAAGACAGCAAAGCATTAAATTTAACAAAGCTCAGATATCATAAAATTATAATAATGACCGATGCTGACGTTGATGGTAGTCACATCTCAACTCTTATCATGACATTCTATTTCAGATACATGAAAGAGTTAATTGAACGCGGCTTTTTATTTATTGCTACTCCTCCACTCTATTTAATAAAAAGAGGAAAAGAAGAAAGATATTGCTGGACCGAAGAGGAGCGTATTGCAATTGTTGCTGAATTAGGAAAAGGAAAAGAATCTGCTGTTCACATTCAACGCTATAAAGGTTTGGGAGAAATGAACGCAGAGCAATTATGGGATACTACCATGAATCCTGAGTTCAGAACACTTCGTCAGGTAACAATCGACAGCGCAGCAGAAGCTGACAGAATTTTCTCAATGCTTATGGGTGATGATGTTCCACTAAGACGCGATTTTATTGAGAGACATGCAAAGTATGCTAAGATTGATGCATAGTAATTAATCATAACAAATTTCCAAATAAAAAACCTCAGGTAATTAAACCTGAGGTTTTTTTATATATAACATTTACTGCATTTGGTATTATACATTAAAATCCTACGGATTTTTTAAATTAACGTGAGTTCGATATAAAATAATAGAATACCTAGTTTTGTTACATTGAGTGGATTTTCGAAGAAAATTTGTATCGAAATGAACAAAACGACTAGTTTTCGATACGAAATTCTGAAAGAATTTCACTCAAACTAGCATATTTTTCTTATATCAAAATCACGTTAATTAACAACACATAACACCTAAATATAATACTGAGCATACCCAGCTGCGAAGAACAGAATAACAAATTATATCGATCTCACGTTAAATTAAAATAAAAAAGCCTCACATTTTCATGTGAGGCTTTTTTAAAAATATTTTTTATTATTTCTCTATTCCAAGTAATTCAACTTCGAAAACTAAAGTTGCATAAGGAGGAATTGCTCCCTGCATACCTCTTTCACCGTAAGCTAAATTAAAAGGAATGTAGAATTCATACTTTGAACCTACTGTCATAAGTTGAATACCTTCTGTCCATCCAGGAATAACCTGATTTAAAGGGAAAGAAACAGGATCTTTTCCAACTGAACTATCAAATACTTTTCCGTCTAATAATTTACCTGTGTAATGAACTTTTACAGTACTTTCTGCAGTTGGTTTTGCACCTTTACCTTCAGAAATAACTTTATATTGTAAGCCGCTTGGAAGTGTTTTAACACCTTCTTTTTGTGCGTTTTCTGCTAAGAATTTTTCTCCTTCAGCTTTACCTTTTTCAAATTCTTTTGATTGAAGTTTAGTAAAGTAAGCTTTTAAAACTTCTAAAGCCTGCTCACTTGTAAGAGCCGGATTATTATTAGTAAGTACTGCATTGAAACCCTGAGTAAAAATATCAAGATTAATAATTGTATCAATACCTTCTTGTTTCATGCTTGAACCAACATTAACTCCGAAAGAATAACTTAATGAATCGCGGTTATTTGTAAGTTTTACTTCACTACCTGCTTTTTTATCACCGCAAGAAGCGAGTATCATCGTAACTGCAATGAAAGAAACATAAACTAAAGATTTTCTCATTTTTTTGCTTTTTAAATTTTGCACGAAGGTAATTATTTTTTTAAATTGGTTATCCTTTTTATAACCATCACTAAATTTCTTTTTCTTATTAATTGTTAAAATTCAATATATAAAATACAAACCGTCAATTATTCTTTCTCAACACCCTCGCTAAATTTCTTTTTGCCTAATTCCTGACCGGTTTCACTATAAAACTTCCATTTACCATCCATCAATCCTTCAGCATATTGACCTTTTGCTTTTATAGTTCCGCTATCATAATAAAATTCGGCATCACCATCTTGTAAATTAGCCTTTATTTCAAGCCAGGCTTTGGGTTTACCATTTTCATAATACTCTTTATAATCACCATGTATTTCATCCTGAATAAAATCCATCTCAGCTCTAATATTTTCGTCAGCATTATCGTAATAAAAAACACAATGACCACTTACAAACCCTTCTTCATACTTAATTACGCTTTGCAGATTTCCAGATTGATAATAATTTTTCCAGACACCATTTGGCTTTCCATCAATAACAGATCCTTCAGACATTACTAATTTATCATTATAGTATAAAGTCAGAGGCTCATTATTTGAAGTTGGAACTCCTGTTAAATCAACTTTAAACTGCAGACTATCATATTCATTAAAGAAAAGTTCTTCGGCTGATCTTTCTATTTTTTCAAGAGTTTCATCCTTTAATGCATTGGGATCATGCTCAGTAATTAAAGATGTTTTAAACATATCACCATCAGAAACTAACTGAAAACCAATTCTCACAAAGCTTAAAAGAAGATCTTTATTTTGTTTTATACTATCGCGAGTACTTTCTTTTCCATAAAAATATAAGTACTGATATATTTTAGGCATTTGAATAAAAGCTGTAACATTTGCTTCATCTTCAAAGTCGTTTTTAAAATTCATAAATGCTTCATTTTTTTCCAAAGTTTTTCCGGCACTATATGAATCTATAAAATCTATCAATTGACTGTCAGAATTTGAAAAAACAACATAGTCACCAATATAAGTAAAGAATGGCTTTTCAAGTTTTCCAAACATTTTTCCAAGAAACATTTTAAAAAACCCTTTTACACTTAAGTAATTTATTGGATAACCTTTATATTCTGTCTCCTCAAATTTAACAGGAGTTCTTCTTTTTATCTGTCGTAACAAATGATCCAAACCAGCATGTGCATCATCAATATTTTTTGCTTTTATAACAACTACTACATCCTCTTCTCGGGCATTTGACTCAGGTTGAAGTTTAACAAAAGATATCTCACTTCCTATCCAGCTAAAGAAATCTTCTTTTAAATTTACTTTTAAGAATTTCTCAACCTTAATAATATTTGCATTATAATCTTCATAACCTGTAGTATCCGATGATTTATAATATTCTTTTAGCTTCTCAAAAAAGTCATTAAAATCATTAAAACACATTGGCATATATAAAGCTGCATTATCCGGAATAATTTCAAATGCAGTCATCTTACCAGGCTTTACCTGTAACAAAGCATTTAAATAAGAAGGCACACTATCATATAAATTGGAATAACCAACCATACTTAATCTTTCATTTTCAAGATTACACTTCAGTGTTGTATATGCCATTGTTTCTGAGAGTGCATCAACAAGTTCACTACTTTCACTCATATAACATTTTAAATACTCGGGAACTGTTTTATAATTTACATAGAAATTAAACAGTGATGATTCTGTTTCATCTTTTGCAAGTTGGAATCGCTTATTTTTAATCCAGTATTCTGAATCGCGCTGATCTATTGCCTTCTCAAGCAATGATGAAGTATAGCTACCTACTAACAAGTTATCAATAAAAGAAAATGAAAGCGTCTCTTTTGTTTTAACATCAAGCATATCAATTATTTCTATCCCCTTATAATCTCTTTTTGTAACAGAATAATCAGAAAAGAGATTCATAGCTTCCATTAAAAATGTTGCCTGTCCGGCCTTTTGCACATCTACAACAAACAAAAAGTTATAATCTGTTGGCGAAATCATATGAGCCGAAACTACCATCTGGCGATCGCTCAAAAGCATATCCATTGTTTTATTATACTTCATTAACGAATCAAGCGATGCTGCACTTTCATTAATATCAGCAAAATACTGATTCTGTTTTAAGTGATTCCAGATTTTACTTGTACTTATTGCATTCCAACCATCATTTAAGTTTTTTGTTTCAATGATAAAAATCGCATCATCGGGAACCAAAGTATAAGGATTACGGTTATTTACATTTTTAAAATACATGTAACCAAAAAAGCCTCCTATTGCAAGAATTACTAATAGAATAATAATAAGTAAACCCTTTAATATCTTTTTCATAGAATTTAATCTTTAACTATTGCAAGATATGAAATACCCATTAATATTTTGCAGGTATAATTTTTGTTTTGCAAAAAATAAATTAATTTTAATAACAACAATTTAATTATGAAAACAATTACATTTTTTTTAGGATTAGGTCTGATCCTTTCGGTCTCTTTAAATACATTAGCACAAAAGGTTTATAGTTGCGATTCAAAATATGATGCTGATGTAAAAGTTTGGGTTGCAGATAGTAAATATGATGCTGATTTAGTGGTTTATAAAGTCACTTCTCAATATGATGCCGGTGACAATAATGGATTATGGTATTTTTGTGATTCAAAGTATGATGCAAAAAAGAAAATCTTTTTTGTCGATTCTAAATATGATGCAGATTTAATTATTTACTTTGCTGATAGCAAATACGATGCTGGTTGGCAAAAAACAAATAAAAAACAGTTAATGTACTAACATTATTACATTTACATTGAGACTAACCTTGAGCTTTTGTTCAAGGTTTTTTATTTTTAATAATTATCTTTGTCCAAACAAGGATTTATGGAAATTGCTTTATGCATAGGTTACACGCTTATATTTTCATTTCTGATATTTAAATTACCATTTTTCAGAATTGACAATGTCTCTCGTAAAATTCTGTTTAGTTTATTTATAATTAAAATTATAAGTGCATTTGCATTAACTTTTATTTATACTTACTACTATGATAACCGCACTGAGTCAGATATATTTAAATATTTTGACGATGGAAAAGCAATTTTCAGTAGCATTCATAATAACCCTGTTGACTATCTGAGAATGATTACCGGAATTGGTTCTGATGCCCCACATTTAGAACAGTATTATAAAATAGCTAATTTCTGGTATAAAGAATTCGATTATAATTTATACAATGACAACAGAACAATAATTAGATTTAATGCAATTGTAATGTTGTTTTCGTTTGGTTATTTTAATGTGCATAATATTTTCATGGCTTTTATTTCGTTTACTGGACTTACAGCAATTTTTAAAGTATTCTATCCTTATTTTATTCAAAAAAGAAATGCTCTGTTATTTTCTATTTTTTTAATTCCGTCTGTTCTGCTATGGACCTCAGGAGTATTAAAAGAAGGGATCTTAATGTTTGCTTTAGGTTTTTTAGTGTATTATGTTAATAAATTACTTTTCAAGAAATTCTCAACAAAATATCTTATTTTATTAATTCTGGTAATTGCCTTATTGTTTTTATCAAAATTCTATGTGTTACTAGCTGCCATTCCTGGATTGTTATGTATAGTTACATTAAGATTTTTTAAAAAATTACCTTCCTTACCCATTGTTGCAGGAATTCATATTTTAATAATTTCAGTATTTTTCTTTTTCCATTTTATTTTCCCAAAATATAATCTGGCAGAAATTGCTTCTACAAAACAGCATGATTTTATTAACATGATTAATCTATCACCCAATGTTGGAAGCCGAATTGACTTACCCGTACTTGAACCGACTTTTCAAAGCTTTATAAAAAACACACCAACAGCTTTTGTAAACTCATTTTTTCGACCTCATGTTTTTGAAATAAAATCGGCTATGGTTATTCCGGCTGCAATGGAAAATCTGTTAATTGTTACAATTCTTATATTAAGTATCATTTTTTATAAAAAGCCAGACATTAAAAACTTTACATGGTTTTGGTTTTGCCTATCTTTTGTATTTATTTTATTTATTTTATGCGGATTAACAACTCCTGTTTTAGGCGCACTTGTTAGATATCGCACTCCCGCTCTTCCATTTCTTTTTATCATTTTTCTAACTATAATAGATTTAAACCGAATTGCAATATTGTTCAATAAAATTATCACACCTTTTGTTAAATGGAAAAAATAGCACTAGTAACCGGAGCTACTTCCGGCATTGGTAAAGCAACTGCATTAAAACTTGCAGAAGCAGGATATTCTGTAATTATTACCGGTCGTAGGTGGCATTTGCTTGCCGAACTTGAAAAACAACTTATACAAAAAAGCAGAGTACTTGCTTTGAGTTTTGACGTAAGCAATAATGATGAAGTTAATCATGCCCTTGATAAACTACCTGAAGAATGGAAAAACATTGAGATTCTTGTAAATAATGCAGGACTTGCTGCCGGTTTATCTTCAATTCAAAACGGAGATATAGAAGACTGGGAAAAAATGATAGACACTAATGTTAAAGGTCTTTTATATGTTACAAAAAAAATAATACCAATGATGATTTCTCATAACAGAGGGCACATTATTAATATTGGTTCTATTGCCGGAAAAGAAGTTTATCCTATGGGAAATGTATATTGTGCAACAAAGTTCGCTGTTGATGCACTTACTAAGGCAATGAGAATAGATTTACTTGAACATAATATTAAGGTTACCGGTATTTGCCCGGGTATGGTTGAAACTGAATTCTCTTTAGTACGATTTAAGGGAAATAAAGAGAATGCAAATAATGTATATAACGGATTAGATCCATTAACTGCTGAAGATGTAGCAGATGTAATTCTTTTTGCAATTACAAGACCACCTCATGTAAACTTAAACGATATTGTTATTACTCCAACTGCACAAGCATCTGCAACAAATGTTAACAGAAAAAAATAATTAAATTATGGCTAACAGATATTCATATCAGAAACTTGATGAATTTCTAATTCGTGTTTTTACAAAAATTGGCTGCCCTGTTGAGGATGCAAAAATTATTTCGGAAGTACTTTTAGTTTCTGAATTACGTGGTATTTCATCTCATGGACTTGCAAGGGTAAAAACATATCTTGGGCTTTGGGAAGCTGGTAGAATAACATTAAATAATGAAGTTAAAATTATTCACGAAACACTTTCAACCGCAACAATAGACAGTGGGAATGGTTACGGAATGATTGGCGCAAAAAAAGCAATGAAGCTGGCAATTGAAAAAGCTAAAGTTGCTGGTACAGGCTGGGTTTCGGTAAATAATTCTAACCATTTTGGAATTGCAGGTTATTATGCAATGATGGCTTTAGAAGAAAACATGATTGGAATTACAACTACAAATGCTAGTCCTCTTGTTGCTCCAACCTGGAGTACATCAAGATTTTTAGGAACAAACCCTATTGCAATGGCTATTCCAACCGGAAAAAACCCAGCATTCGTTGCCGATTTTGCAACAACACCAATTGCACAAGGCAAGTTAGCACTTATCGAAAGAAAAGGAGAAAACTGTAAATTAGGTTATGTACAGGATAAAATCGGAAATCCATCAACAGATCCAACAATATTGAAACAAGGTGGTGCAATTGTGCCACTTGGCAGCGACTACGAACATGGAAGTCATAAAGGATATTGTCTTGGTGCTATTGTTGACATACTTTCATCTGTACTTGGTGGTGCTAATTTTGGTCCGTTTACACCTCCACAGGTTGCATTTTTACCATTATTGGAAAAATCTACAGGAAAAGGAATCGGACATTTTTTTGGTGCTATGAGAATTGATGCATTCAGACCTGCAAGCGATTTTAAAAATTCTATGGATGAATGGATAGACACTTTCCGCAATGCAGCCCCGGCTGAAGGACATGAGAAAGTTTTAATTCCTGGAGATCCGGAAAGAGAAAATACAGCGATAAACTTAAAAGAAGGTATTCCTATTATTCCGGATGTTGAAACAGAGCTTCTTGAAGTAGCAAAAAAATATAACGTTACAACTTTCATAGAATAACAATATTCACATTTTTTATAAAATTCTACAGTGGTTTATTTACAAGCAGAAAATATCACAAAATCATTTGGCGATTTAACTCTTTTCGAAAATTTATCGTTAAGCATACACCAGGACCAGAAAGTAGCTATAGTTGCAAGAAACGGTGCAGGAAAAACAACTTTACTAAATATTATTGCCGGAACAGATCAACCGGATTCAGGACAAATTGTATTAAGAAACGGGATTACTGTTGGTTATTTGGCTCAGTCGTTAAAGCTTGATGAAACCAAAACTATTTTTGAAGAGATTTATAATTCTGCTTCTGAAGTAATGCAGATAATTAAGGAGTATGAAATTGCATTAGTTTCTGATAATAAATTAAGGTTAGAAAAGGCTCTCGAAAAAATGGAAGCCGCTCAGGCATGGGATCACGAGGTAAAGGTTCATCAGATAGTTGCCGAGCTTCAGTTACCTGATGGTAATATTATTATAGGCAACCTTTCGGGCGGGCAAAAAAAACGTGTTGCTTTGGCAAGTTTGTTAATTAACGATCCCGATTTATTAATACTTGATGAACCTACCAACCACCTGGATTTAGAAATGATTGAGTGGCTTGAGGAATTTTTATCACGTTCTGGATGCACATTGTTAATGGTTACTCACGACAGATATTTTTTAGATAGAGTTTGTAACGAAATATTAGAATTAGACAACAAAACATTATACCAATACAAAGGCAACTATTCTTATTTTCTTGAAAAAAGATCTGAACGAATCGATGTTCAAAATTCGGAAGTTGAAAAAGCAAGAAATTTATTTCGCAAAGAGCTCGATTGGATAAGAAGAATGCCTAAGGCAAGAACAACAAAAGCGAAATACAGAGTTGAGGCATTTACAGAAATTCAGGAAAAAGCCAGTCAGAAAATTGTAGAGAAAAATGTAGAAATAAAAATTTCTGCTGCACGTCTGGGTAACAAAATACTCGAAATATCAAATCTGGGGAAAGCATATGGTGAAAAACTTTTGATTAAAGACTTCACATACATGTTCAGGCGATTTGAAAAAATTGGAATTATTGGAAAAAATGGCTCAGGAAAAACAACATTTCTTAATTTAATAACAAATCTTGTAAAGCCTGATACCGGTCATTTTGAGTATGGAGAAACTGTTGTTTTAGGTTATTACAAACAGGAAGATTTGAAATTTAAAGAAGGACAAAGAGTAATTGATATTGTTAAAGAAATTGCAGAAGTTGTTACTCCAATTGAAGGGAAAAAATTATCTGTTTCACAATTTTTAAATTACTTTTTGTTTACTAATGCAATGCAGCATACACCTGTTGAAAAGCTTAGTGGAGGCGAGCGCAGACGATTGCATTTAGTTACCATATTAATGCGAAACCCTAACTTTTTAATCCTTGATGAGCCTACAAATGATCTGGATATTATGACTCTTAATGTTCTTGAAGAATATTTAAAAGAGTTCCCAGGTTGCCTTGTTGTAGTTTCGCATGACAGATTTTTCCTTGATAAAATTTCCGATCACCTTTTTGTTTTCGATGGATTTGGGGCTATAAAAGATTACCCCGGAAATTATTCAAATTACCGCGATTGGGCTAAAAAACAAATAAAAGTTTCTGACAAAACTATTAAAGAAAAAAAGCCGGAAAAAGAGATAACAATATCTACAGAAAAAGCAAAAAAGCTTACATGGAAAGAAAAGAAAGAATTTGAAACTTTAGAATCTGAGATAGAATCTTTAAATAATGAAAAGATTGAGATTGAGCAGAAACTTTCAACAGGAACACTTTCATCAGAAGAAGTTACTAATTCTGCCAAACGTCTGAGCGAAGTTCTTAATCTTATTGACGAAAAAGAATTACGCTGGCTTGAGTTAAGTGAAATAGGTTAAAACCATTTCTAATCGGGGTTTAAAATCCCGATTAAATCAAATTCGGATAGTGTATTTAACTTCACTTAAAGTAACAATAAATAAAACAATTACGCATTAAAAACTTTTGTAAAAACCGATGGAAACTGTCTTCCATAGTTTTCATAGCTCCATTGCTGTAATTCTTTTATTGATTCGTTATCATCGCCAAGGTAAATTATAAGCTTTCTAAGTTCCTTGGCAAATAAATACTCACTAAAGCTAACTTTTTCGAGTATAGTTTTGGAAAATTCTAACATAATAAATTAGTTTTTAGGGTTAGTAAAATTAATTATATATGTATTTTTATACAATACGTTAAAATACCTGATTTTATATAATATACGGATAAAAAAGGTATTAGTTATAATATTCTGAAATTTGTTATATAAATTTTTGCTTTTCCATTAAACCCATATTATAAATAATGTGCAAATTAATTTTTTAACATAAAAAAAACGCCTCCGAAACAGGAAGCGTTTAATTTTTATTTAACTTAAGAAATTAGCTACAGCATGAGCAACCTTTTTTTGCAAGATTATGTTTTACCATAAAATCGCATAAAATTTCGTCAAGGTTTGGACTACCAATTTCCTGTAAATCGTAACCAATTTTTACTGTTGGTTTATTGATTTTAATAATTCTCTGAAGATCAATTGGAGTAGCAATTACAACTGTATCACAAGGTGTATTTTCAATTGTACGCTCTAAATCGCGAACCTGCTCATCACCATAACCCATAGCTGGTAATAAAGTACCAATGTTTGGATAAATAGCAAATGTTTCAGCAAGTTTACCAACTGCATATTGACGTGGATCTACTAATTCAGCAGCACCATGTTTTTGAGCTGCAACTGTACCAGCACCAATTTTCATGTGACCATGAGTTAAGGTTGGTCCATCTTCAACAACTAATACACGTTTACCTTTAATAAGCTCAGGTTTATCAACTGTTAGCGGAGAAGCACCATCAATAATAATTGCATTTGGATTAATATTGCGTAGGTTTTCGCGAACAATATTTATATTTTCTAAAGATGCACTATCAATTTTATTGATAACGATTACATCAGCTAAACGAGCTGTAGTTTCACCAGGATGGAAAGATGTTTCTGCACCTGGACGTAATGGATCGGCTACACAAATTGATAAATCAGATTTATAGAATGGGAAGTCGTTATTTCCACCGTCCCATAATACAACATCACAACCATCAGGATCGTTTTCAGCAGCGCGAAGAATTGCTTCATAATCAACACCAGCATAAATAACGTTTCCGCGAACTACATGTGGTTCGTATTCTTCCATTTCTTCGATTGTGCACTCGTGAAGTTTTAAATCAGCTACTGTTGCAAAACGCTGAACTTTTTGTTTTACTAAATCACCATAAGGCATTGGGTGACGAACAGCAACAACTTTTAAGCCTTGTTTCATAAGAATCTCAACTATTCTGCGTGAAGTCTGGCTTTTACCGCAACCTGTACGGGTAGCACCAACTGAGATAACAGGTTTAGTTGATTTTACCATTGTATCATTAGGACCTAAAAGCATATAACTTGCTCCTGCAGCCATAACTATTGATGCAATATTCATAACTCTTGTATGAGGAACGTCACTGTATGCAAAAACACATACATCAACTTTATGTTCCTGAATAAGTTTTACCAAATCTTTTTCGTCAAAGATTGGAATTCCTGCTGGATAAAGATCTTTTCCTGCCAATTCAGCCGGATATTTTCTTCCATCAATGTCTGGAATTTGAGCAGCTGTAAAAGCTACTACATTATAATCAGTATTACCTCTGAAGAAAGTATTGAAATTGTGGAAATCTCTTCCAGCAGCTCCAATAATAATTACATTTTTTTTTGCCATAACCAGAGAATTTATTTTTTTGAATTAGGATTTCACAAAGATATATCTTATAAGCTGTCTTTTAACTATTATGTTCCTTAACACTTTCGTGCAAATCACACAATACACCCTATTATATTCTGATATTGAGCATATTAATTAAAAACATGTTAAGCAACAGTTCTTTAATTTGTTACAATTTTATTGTCTTGATTATCAATTAATAATAATTAACAAATCTAAACTAAAATTTGAATACTACTCTGCCCATAAAATTTCTGGTTGCCTGCGGAAAATATCCATTCATATCAGAATATTTATTATTAGAAATATAGCTATATACCCAGGCATTAGTTTCGTATTTCTCATTAAAAAGATTATTTATTGTAAACTGAAACTGAATTTCTTTAAATAACTTTCCCGAAATAGAGTAACTTAAACTTAAATTATTTACAAAATACGCATCAATTACACGATTATCGGTATATATGCTATCATGAAATGCAGTACTCATAAATTTATTATTTGTAGTATTATCTGTATACTGCTTTCCCACATATTTTGAAGCAAATTCAATTGTAAAGTTTTTTACAGGCTGATACTGGAGAACATTATTAAAAATAACTGAAGGTGAAAAAGAAATTGTCATATTTTTTAAGACCGTAGAATCTTGTCCCCATGTATCCCAGTTATCAACATACTCGGTATATTCAGGAATAATATTTTTGCTTAACATAAGATTTGCATTCCACTGAAGATTTTTCAGAATTTTATATCCTGCTTCAAGCTCAATTCCCTCACGATAACTATCCTTAACATTTGTCATAACACCAGCTCCAACATTATTTATTTCGCCGGTCATAATTAATTGGTCGATATATTTCATGTGAAATATATTACCACGAAACATAAATTTTGCATTGCGAAATTCATATCCTGCTTCTAAATCGTAAAGTTTTTCTGGTTTTGGTATTTTACCAGAATCAGCATCTACAAAATTTCCACGATCAGGTTCACGCTGTGCAACTCCAAAAGAGACATATACATTTTGCTTTTCGTTAAATTCATAAAACAGACCCGCTTTAGGATTAAAAAAAGTATAAGCATTATGCTGGGTTACATCTTTAAGATTATCATCAAAACCAGCAATTGAATAATCAATATTTCTAAGTTGAAGATCAGCATAAAGACTAAGGTTTCCTGTTATTAGGTAATTTGTTTTCAAGAAAACATTTAAATCTTTTTTATCACCTGTTCCCTTATACCAACGGTATTTTTCTCCAGAAAAAGTTACAATTTTCGCCCATATAATATCTCCGTAATGGTCTCCTTTATATTGATTCCAGCCACCTCCCAAAACAGTATTTAATCTTTTCTTTTTATAATTAAGTGAATAGGTTAATCCATAAAAATCATTTTTCAACCATTTCTGATTTATAAAATCTGTTGACGTTATGGTATCTGTTCCAAATATTGCATTGGGAAGATTATATGAGTCAAAACTGTTTCCCGGTTCAGAGTTTTCATAATACCCCTTACCTCTGGTATAATGAAGTGCCACATTTAAATTTAAATTGCTGTTAATTTCTTTTGAATAATGTAACTGATAATTATCCTGCCAGTAATTATCGGTTTGATTTTTATAATCGTAAGGATTATATGTGCGGTTTGTTTTTAATGAATCTTTTGGTACTCCGTACCATGCCTGATAAGTATGCTCCTGACCAGAAAAAGTAACAAATTTCAGAATACTTGATTTTCCATACATTGTACCTGAAACATAAAATGATTTTAAATCGCTGAATGCTCTGTCGACATAACCATCAGACCATAACTTTGACAGCCTTGCATCAACTGCAAATTTTTTATTTATTAATCCGGTTCCGACATTTATGGTATTTTTACTTGTATTAAAAGATCCGTAAGAAGAACTAACCTCTGCATATGGTTCGCGATTCAACGTAAAAGTTTGCATATTAATAGTTGCACCAAAAGCACCTGCACCATTTGTTGAAGTTCCAACTCCCCTTTGAATCTGTGTATTTTCTACAGAAGAAGCAATATCCGGTAAATCAACCCACCACACACCATGAGATTCTGCATCATTTAACGGAATCCCGTTTACTGTAACATTTATCCTTTTAACATCAGAACCACGAATATTAATTGTGGTATAACCTATACCGGTTCCTGCATCAGATGAAACCACCATAGAGGGAGTTAAACTTAATAAGTATGGAATATCTTGCCCAGAATTATTTTTAGCAATTGCTTCTTTATTAATTGTTGAGTATGTTGTTGGTGTTTTATCTGCTACTCTTGTTGCCTGCACAATTATCTCATCGGCAACAATAGATGAGTGTTTCATAATAAACTCAATAGATTCATCTTTTTCAAGTTTTACATTTTTAATTATAGTTGCATAACCAATAAATAAAACTTTAATACTATACTCTCCCTTTTTTAAATTTTTTAAAACAAACTCCCCTTTTTGATTTGAATAGGTTCCGGCAAAAGTATTTTCAACCAATATTGTTGCCGACACTAAAGGCTGGTTTGTTTCATCTAAAACTTTTCCCGAAATGGTAAACTGACCAAAAGCAAAACTTACTGCAAATAATTGCAGAAACAAAAAACAAATTTTTTTCATAATAACTCATTTTAAAATTCGACAATAATTAAATTGTCAATGGAGGTCTTTTGGTTTCCCGGCTCAGCATTACCTGTCCCGGTCCAAAGGGTATGATCTCAGCCCGTTATATTAAGGCACCCCATTGAGCTAACGGCGCAAAGTTAATTTGTTTTTTTAGAAATAAAAAAAATAGATAAAATTATAAAGGCTCCTTTCGGAGCCTTTAATAATAAAAAAATAAAAATTAATATTATCTGATAATCGAAACAACACCGGTTATTGGATCTTTTTCTTCTCCTAACTTAACTATATATACATATCCTCCCATTGGTAAATCTTTACTATTAAATACTCCTTTCCATCTATTTGATGCATTAGTATAATCCAATCCTGTTCCATCGAATTTAAATAGTAAATCTCCCCAGCGGTTATAAACTTCAATTGAAACATCTTCATATCCTGCAATTCCAATTATTTCCAGATCATCATTTTTACCATCACCATTTGGAGTAATAACTGATGGTATCAATAATGGAATATCTATTGTAAATGTTTCAATTAAAGAACAAGAAAATGCATCTGTTATTGTTACAGTATAGTCACCAGCAGATAAGTCATCTAAATTAGCAGATGTTCCACCATTAGACCATATATAAGTAATTGGTAAACCACCGCCTGTAACAGATATATGTATAAAGCCCATATTATTTAAACTATTTGTTCCGTACACTGTATCCAACACCATTGATGGTGGACTAAATAACTGAGATGTGGCAGTTGTAGTACATAAATGCGAATCATATACAGTAACAATATAATTTCCTGATGCCAGACCAGTAGCTAAGGAATCCTGACTACTATTTGACCAGGCATATGTATATGGAGAAGTTCCACCTGTTGCTGTTACTAATGAAGTACCATTAGAATTACCTCCACAACTAGGATTTGTTGAAGTAGTTACTGCTAAAATCTGTGTTGGCTCATTAATAACACCTGTTTCAATTAACATACATCCTTTAGCATCTGTTATACTTACAGTATAACTTCCGGCAATAAGATTATTCAAACTTGAACTTGTTTGAACAGGTGTAGTATTCCACAAATAAGAATATGGAGAAGTACCACCTGAAACATTTGTTGAAAGTATTCCATTACTATTACCAAAGCAAGAGATATCAGCTACAGTAAAGTTTGAATTTAAACCAACAATTGGTGAAGTCACTGTTACTGTAGTATCACTTACACAGCCATTGCTATCTGTAATTGTTACAGAGTATATTGCTGAAGCAAGATTAATCAATGAATCGCTTGTTGCACCATTACTCCATAAATAAATAAATGGTGCAGTTCCTCCAAGAAGAGAAACTGAAATAGATCCTGTAGAGTCACCATAACAATTTACATTAACTATATTATCTACCTGAACCTGACCTGCATTTATACTATTAATTATTGCAGTATAAGTTGAAGTACAAGCATTGGCATCGTAGACAGTTACAGTATAATTACCAGCAGCAAGATTTACTATTGTATCATTTACAGAACTATTTGACCATAAGAAATTATATGCCGGAGTTCCACCAGTTGCTTCAACATACGCCCATCCATCACTACCTATACATGTAGACTGGAATGAATTTCCAGAAAGCACAACAGGAGTCGGAGCATCAATATGAACAGAATCAATTGTTGTACAACCGTGATCATCTGTTATTGTAACAAAGTAATCTGCTGTTCCACCTAATGTCAATATTGTATCGCTGGCTGTATTTAATATATCACTCCATAAGAATGAATATGGAGCAGTTCCTCCGGAAGCAACTACAATTGCCTGCCCGTCATTACTGGCATTACATTTTGGCATTATTGGAGTCTGCATTAATGACACTAACTCAGTTGCCTGAGGTAATGAATAACTTGAACTAAATGTACAATTATGATTATCGGTAACTGTTATGTAATAAACACCAGCCGGTAAATTATTAATTGAATTAGTACTACTTATTAAGTTTCCTGAACCATCCTGCCATATATAATTAAATCCAGGAGTTCCACCTATCATACTAATATTCATACTTCCATCTGTTCCGTTAAAACATGTTACTGGATGCAATGAATCAATATTTACCTGTAATAAACCAGGCTGCAACACATTTACAGTATCTATTGTTACACAACCTGTAGCATCAGTTAATGTTAAAGTATAACTTCCAGATGCAACATTATAAATAGTATCAGCTACTGCTCCGTTTGACCACAAATAATTAAACGGTGGAGTTCCGCCACTTGTAATTGTTGAATGAACATAACCTAAAGTATCTCCAAAACAAGGATTAGGTGTTATTATATCAAATGCTAATGTTGCAGCATTCAAATCTGAAACTGAACCTGTAAAAGTATAGGAACATGCATGAGAATCTGTTACAGTAACGTCATAACTACCTGACAAAAGACTTGTAGCAGTAGATGTTATTTGTCCGGAAGCATTTGCATCCCATAAGAAAGTATAAGCAGGTGTACCTCCAATTGGATTTACAGTTAAACTTCCATCATTTAAATTACAATGTGAACTTACAGGAACAAAAGTAGCGGTAATACTTGAAGGTTCATATACAGTAATACTTTGAGTTGTAGAACAGAAGTTAGCATCTGTAACGGTTACTAAATAATTACCGGCGGAAACATTTAATAAATCTTCGTTTGCACTATTATTATTCCAATGATATGTATATGGATTTGTACCGCCAATAGCTGTCAAATCAATTTGTCCTGTTGCTGTGTTATTACAAATTACAGAATCAACTACCTGAGTGGTTGCAAGTAATGCAGGTTCAGTTATAACAACTGTTGCCACCGATGTACAGAAATTAATATCTGTTACAGTAACAGAATGCGTACCAGCACTTAAACCACCAGTATTCGGATTAGGACTTCCATTAAACCAATGATATGAATATGAAGGTGATCCTCCAATTGCAGAAGCAGAAGCAGATCCGTTACTACCACCAAAACAACTTACAGAATTAATTACTGATGCTGAAGCAACTAATTGCGATGGCTCTGTAATTACTACTGAATTTGAACCTGTACAACCATGAGAATCTGTTGCAGTCACCTGATATGTTCCGGCAATAAGTCCTGGATTATTTGAAGTTAATACTCCATTTGACCATTGATATGTATACGGACCTGTACCACCAGATGTAGAAGCATTAGCTAAACCATCAGCTCCGCCAAAACAATTAACAGGAGAAACAGTTGGAATATTAACCATTAAATTAGCAGGCTGACTTATTGAAGTATTTGTTATTGCAGTACAACTATGCGAATCTGTAATTGTAACAATATAATTTCCGGCAGAAAGATTTGTAGCTGTAGCTGTTGAACTTCCGTCAGACCATAAATAAGTATAATCAGGAGTACCACCAGAAGGAGCTACAGTTGCAGACCCATCAGAGCCACCATTACAAGTTGTATTTGTATATGATGAAATTATTCCTGATACCTGTGTTGGTTGAGAAACATTGGCAGTTGTTGTTGATGTACATCCTTTGGTATCAGTAACAGTTACTGAATATGTACCAGAAATCAATCCATTTGCTGTAGGAGTATTTGTTCCATTTGACCAATTATAAAAATAACTTGGTGTACCTCCTACTGAATTTGCAGATGCAGAACCATCAGCATAACCATAACATGATGGCATACTTGTACCTGTTATTGAAGCTACTAAAGCAGGTGGTTGAGTAATATTAACACTTATTGAAGCTTGACAACCCAATGCATCTGTAATTGTTATACTATAATTATTTGCAGACACATTATTAATTAATGTATCGGTTGCACCATTTGACCATAAATAACTTGCATATGGAAGTGTTCCACCTGTTACAGTTACTACAGCACTACCATTTGAACCTCCATTACATGATACATTATTTGAAGTTACTAATGAAACGCTTGGAGCACCTGTATTATTAACAGATACAGATGTTGTACTTGAACAGTTGTTTACATCTTTAACAGTAACTGAATATGCACCTGCAGGTATTGCAGAAATTGTGCTATTTGTACCTCCGTTTGACCATAAATAGGTATATCCAGGTGTACCTCCACTAGCAGCAACTGAAGCTGAACCATTTGAATTTCCACAAGTAGCATTAGTAAATGCTGGAGTTAAACTTATTGCAGCAGGTTGACCAACATTTGATGTTGAAATTGATGAACAGCTATGACTATCTGTAACAGTAACCTGATAAGAACCTGACGCAAGATTTATAGCAATTTGAGTCGTCTGACCACTTGGGAACCAATAATATGTATAAGGTCCTGTTCCACCAATAGCCGTTACTGTACTTGTACCATTTGCTCCGCCATTACAAGTTGTATTAACAACTGTTGTTGAACTTGTAAGCATTACTGGTTGAGTCACTGTAACAGATGAAGTTGAAGTACAATTATTAGCATCTGTTATTGTAACTGTGTAAATTCCAGCATTTAAACCAGTAGTAGTTGCTACTGCCTGTCCTGTTGACCAGAAATATGTATATGAAGGAGTTCCGCCTGCTGGTAATACAGTTGCAGAACCATTATTCCCACCATTACAAGCAACATTTGTAGAAGATGAAATTGATGAAGTTAGTTGAGTTGGTTGGGTTATTGTTACTGAAGAAGTTGACGTACAATTCTGAGCATCTCTAACAGTAACAACATATGTTCCAACTGATAATCCTGTAGCAGTTCCAGTTGTCTGACTATTTGACCATAAATAAGTATAAGAAGGAGTTCCACCAGATTGAGTTACAGTTGCTGTTCCACTAGATCCGCCAAAACATAGTACTTGTGAAGAACCAGAAATTGATGAAGTTAATGTTGTTGGCTGATTAATTGTCACTGAAGAAATTGAAGTACATCCTTTGTTATCGGTAATAGTTACAGTATAACTTCCTGCACTTAAACCTGTAGCAATTGGAGTCGTTTGGCTATTGGACCATAAATATATGTAAGAAGGTGTTCCACCAACAGGAGTAACAGTTGCAGAACCATTACTTCCACTATTACATGAAACATTTGTTGATGCAGTAATTGATGAAGTAAGTTGAGTTGGCTGAGTTATTGTTAAAGAAGAACTTGATGTACAATTATTCGCATCTCTTATTGTTACTGAATATGTACCAGCAACTAAGTTTGATGCAGTTGAATTAGTTTGTCCGTTTGACCATGTATATGTAAATGTAGGTGTACCACCAGATTGAGTTGCTGTAGCAGAACCATTATTTCCACCATTACATGAAACCTGAGTAGAAGATGAAATAGATGATGTTAAAACAACAGGTTGAGTAATTGTTACTGAAGATGTTGAAGTACAATTATTAGCATCTCTAATAGTCACAGTATAATTACCAGCAATTAATGATGTTGCAGTAGATGTTGTTTGAGCATTTGACCATAAATAAGTGTAAGAAGGCGTTCCACCACTTGGCGAAGCAATTGCAGTACCATTATTTCCTCCATTACATGACACATTAGTTGAAGAAGAAATTGAAGCTACCAATGCAGTTGGCTGTGTAACTGTTACCGACGAAGTAGATGAACAGTTATTTGCATCTCTTACAGTTACTGAATAAGTTCCTTGAGCAAGTCCAGAAGCATTTGCAGTTGTTTGCCCATTTGACCATAAATATGTATAACTTGGAGTTCCACCAGATTGGGTTACAATAGCTGTTCCTGTTGATCCACCATTACATAATACATTTGTCGATCCAGTAATGGAAGAAGTTAAAACTGTTGGCTGAGATACTGTAACAGTATTTGTATGTGTACAACTATGAGAATCCGTAGCTGTAACAGTATAAGTTCCAGCAGATAATCCGGTAGCAGTAGCTGTTGTCTGACTATTTGACCACAAGTATGTATATGTTGGTGATCCACCTGAAACTGTTAAAGTTGCTGTACCATTTGATCCACCATTACAACTAACACTTGTATTTGCGGTAGTTGAGCTTAGAGCTGTAGGTTGAGAAATAGTAACTGAAGCAGTTGAAGAACAATTATTAACATCTCTTACGGTAACAGTATAAGTTCCGGCAACAAGATTTGTTACTGTTGCAGTTGTAGTACCCTGAGACCATAAATATGTATATGTAGGTGTACCACCTCCAGGTGTAACTGTTGCAGAACCATTTGATCCGGCATTGCAACTTACTGCAGTTGAAGATGAGATAGTTCCGGTTACAACTGTTGGTTGAGTAACCGTTGCACTTGCAGTTGTTGTACAACTATGAGAATCAGTAACAGTTACAGTATATGTTCCGGCTATTAAACTAGATGCAGTAGATAAAGTTGAGCCATTTGACCATAAATATGTATAACTTACAGTACCACCTGATGCACTTACTGTTGCACTTCCATTATTTGAACCGAAACAAAGCGGACTAATATTTCCGGTTATTGATGCAAGTAAAGCTGTTGGTTGTGTAATACTTATTGAAGTAGAGGCTTTGCAACCCAAAGCATCTGTAACAGTAACACTATAATTATTTGCAACTACATTAGTAATGCTTGTTCCTGTTGCACCATTAGACCACAAATATGTGTAACCTGGAGTACCACCGGAAGCAGAAATTGATGCACTTCCGTTATTTCCACCAAAACAGCTTACATTATTAGGCGCAGAAGCAGTAACACTTGGAGCACCAGTATTATTAACGGCAACAGTTGAAGTATTAGAACAATTATTAGCATCTCTAACTGTTACTGTGTATGAACCCGCAATTATCCCAGAAATTGAACTTGTTGTTCCACCATTTGACCATAAATATGTATAACCTGGAGTTCCACCTGATGCTGACACTGAAGCTGAACCATTTGAATTACCACAAGTCGCATCAGTTTTTGACGAAGTTAATGCTATAGCAGCTGGTTGACTAACAACAGCAGATTTTATAATTGTGCAACCTTTATTATCAGTAACTGTTACACTATATGTGCCTGCTGAAAGGTTTGTTGCTGTCTGAGTTGTTTGTCCGGATGGGAACCAATTATATGTATAAGGAGATGTACCACCTGATGGGCTTGCCGTAGCAGAACCGTTTGAACCACTATTACAACTGGTATTTGTTGCTGAGGCTGTTGCAGCTAATACTAAAGGTTGTGTAATATTTACCGACTGTGTGCTTGAACAATTATTTGCATCACGGATTGTTACCGAATAACTTCCTGCAATTAAACCAGTAGCAGTTGCACCAGTTTGCGAATTAGACCATAGATATGTATAAGAAGGCGTACCTCCTGATGCTGCAACTGTAGCTGCACCATTATTTCCTCCATTACATGAAACATTTGTTGATGATGAAATACTTGTAGTTAATGCTGTAGGTTGGTTAACCGTTACAGAAGAAGTGGTACTACATAAATTAACATCTCTAACTGTCACAGAATATGTGCCTGCAATTAATCCTGTTGCAGTTGCAGTTGTCTGAGCATTGCTCCAAAGATAAGTATATCCAGGTGTACCACCTAATGGTGTTGCAGTTGCAGTTCCAGTATTACCTCCATTACATAAAACAGAAACTGACGAAGTTGTCGCAGATACAGAAGTTGGTTGTGATATTGTCACTGATGAAATTGAACTACAATTATTTGCATCTCTAACTGTTACACTATAACTTCCTGCCAATAAGCCTGAAGCAGTTGCAACAGTTTGTCCGTTTGACCATGTGTAATTGTATGCAGGTGTACCTCCAGACCCAGCTGCAGTTGCTGTTCCATTTGCGCCACCATTACATGCGACATTTGTTGATGATGATATTGAAGATGCCAAAGTTGTAGGTTGAGTAACAGATATTGATTGTACAGTACTGCAATTATTTGCATCTTTTACTGTAACTGAATATGCTATAGCGGATAAACCTGTAGCTGTTTGAGTAGTTTGTCCATTTGACCAAGTATATGTATAACCTGGAGTACCACCAGATGGTGTTGCTGTAGCGGTTCCATTATTTCCACCATTACAACTTACATTAGTTTTAGTTAATACCGCACTTACAGCTGTAGGTTGGGTAATAGTAACAGAAGAAACTGAAGTACAACTATTAGCATCCCTAACAGTTACAGAATAAGTTCCAATTGCTAAATTGATTGCTGTAACAGTGGTTTGTGAATTAGACCAAGTATATGTATATCCAGGGGTACCTCCTGATTGTGTTACAGTTGCACTTCCATTATTTCCACCAAAACATAATACTTGAGTAGAGCCTGAAATCGAAGAAGTTAGTGCAGATGGTTGAGTAATTGTTACGGTTTTTGTACTAGAACAAAGATTTGCATCTCTAACAGTTACAGTATATGTTCCTGCAACTAAGTTTATAGCAGTAGCAGCAGTTTGTCCGTTCGACCAACTATATGTATAAGCAGGAGTTCCGTTTGATGCAGTTACTGTTGCAGCACCATTATTACCTCCACTACAACCAACATTTGTTTGAGAAGAAATAGATGTTGTTAATAAAGTAGGTTGTGTTAAAGTCGTTGAACCTGTAGATGTACAACCATGAGTATCAGTAACAGTAACAGTATATGTAGCAGCTGTTAAACCACTTATACTGGATGAAGTTGCACCAGTTGACCAGCTATATGTATAACCTGGACTTCCTCCTAAAGCTGATACTGAAGCAGTTCCATTATTACCTCCATTACAACTTACATTTGTTTTTGAAACTGTTGAAGTTAAATTTGAAGGTTGCGAAATATTTACTGATGAAACTGCATTACAAACACCTACAGCATCTCTGACTGTTACAGAATAATTTCCAGATGCTAACCCTGTTGCAGTAGCTGTTGTGGCTCCATTACTCCATGTATATGTATAAGGAGCAGTACCTCCACTACCCGAAGCAGTAGCACTACCATTCGATTGACCAAAACAATTTACATTACTAACAACTGAAGCATTTGAAGTAACTCCAGTTACAGAAAAATTAAGAGTTTGTCCTCCGGTTGGATGGCTACAAATATCTGATACAGAATTGGCAACAAGTCCAATCGTATAAGTTCCACCTGAGGTAAACGCAGGACTTACATTTAGAGTATAATCTCTATCATAAGATCCCCCTGCAGAGCAAACAGAACTCCATACCGAACTTACTGTATATGGACCACCAGGTCCTGAAATAGTAAAATCTGTATTTTGAACTGTACTACAAGAAACATTTTCACTAAACCTTACAGTTACAAAATTTTGCCCACAAGAAGGACTTGCTGCTACAGCATACAAATATGGTCCAGTATTATCAACTATTTGAGCTGTACCTCCAAAATTAATTGAGTAACCTGTTTGAGTAGATGAAAAATTACTTACATTCACAACATATGTTTGACCAGTTGTAACATTTAAGGCTGCGTTATAAACACCACCTGTAGCAGATTCACAACTATTAGAACCTGATCCATTGGGACCAGTAGTTCCATCAGTAGCTGAATAATTACAACTTACTTGCAAACTTGTATTTGAATATATATCAGCACAGTTCGCATTTGTTAAATTATATACAGCCCAGTCATAATCATCTCCTGACGAATTCGGAGTAATAGCAAAACTAACAGTACCTGAATTTTGAACAGTAAATGTATACCAAACATCATTTTTCTCTCCAGACAATAAACAGTTAGCAGGACAACCACCTGTTGTCGAAATCTCATTAGGATAATTACCTGTACCAGAGTATGAGACTACCGTTGAATATGTAGCAAAACATAATGGAATAGCTCCATCACAATCCTGAACAGTTGGTGCAACTGCTGCATTACGAGAAACAGTTGTAGTCATACAAGTACTAGCAGTTCCACAAGAGGAGTTTGTATTATAATGAGTAAAAAATACACCACCAGCAGTTGCTGTCCAAGTTAATGGAGTTGTTCCAGAAGCTACTACTGCCCCATTATATGTTCCTGACCTAATAGTAATGTATGTTCCTGCTATACTTGCAGTTGAAGTATAACTCGCACCAGAAACGGCACCTGTCATTTGGTTATATTCAGATTGATAATTACAGGTAGAAATTGTATAGACAGCAGTTGTTGGTGCTGAATAAGCAGTTGAAGGATAAAAAGAACTATTTGTACACTGCGCACTTAATGTTTCTGAACTGCTATAAAAAATTAATGCAAGCAATATTAAAACAAGAATTTTTTTTCTCATATTCAATAATTTAGAAGGTGTTTGGATTTTTATTGTTTGGTTTGGTTTATTTATTTTATTTAATTCACACATCCATAAAAATATTAACAAGTAAATTCACTCATAAAAATAACATGAGAAAAAATACCTAATACGTAATTATTCAACATTATACAAAGCTACATTTTTCTGTTAACAAGCAAAAATACGGTACTTTAGAATAATACGCAAATATATGTATCAAAGTTTCATTATAATTATTTAATATTTAATTTTCAAAATCTAAAAATTGTAATTACAAATAAAAAAGGCTCCAAATTTGGAGCCTTTAAATATATAGTGAAATATTACTATCTAACAATAGAAACAACACCGGTAACCGGGTCCTTATCCTCTCCAATTTTAACAATATATACATATCCACCCATTGGCAGGTCTTTCCCATTATACTTTCCATTCCATCGTTTTGAGGCATCAGTATATTCCATTCCTGTTCCAGAAAATGAAAACAACACATCTCCCCATCTATTAAACACTTCTATTGAAACATCTTGATAACCTGCAATTCCTATAATTTCTAAATCATCATTTTTACCATCATCGTTAGGTGTTATAACAGAAGGTATTAATAAAGGTATATCTATTGCAAACGTATCTGTTATCACACATAAATTTGCATCAGTAACAGTAATAATATATTCACCTGTTGGCAAGTTACTAATGTTTGGCAATGTACTTCCAGTTGACCATAAATAAGAATATGGTAATTGTCCTCCTGTAACCGTAACATTTACATATCCTAAATTAGAGGCATCAAGACCATTTATTGAATTAATAACCATTGGTAAAGGATTATATAATTGAGCAGTTGCAATTACTGAACAATAATGAGCATCAGATACTGTAACCATATAGCTACCATCTGATAAACCATTAGCTAAAGAATCATAATCATTATTAGACCATGCAAAGGAGTATGGAATAGTACCTCCGGTAACAGTAACCAATGCTGACCCATCATTACCATTACCACATGTAGGATTTGTTGGGATTGTAATCGCACTAAGAACTATTGGTTCAGAAACTGTTCCACTTGCTATAATTAAACAACCATTTACATCAGTAATTGTTACCATATGTGTAGAAGCAGACAAGTTAGTTAAACTTGATAAAACAGCAGTATTATCCCACAAATAAGAATATGGAGGAGTACCTCCGCTTGTAGAAGTAGTTAAAGCTCCATTACTTCCACCAAAACAAGAAACATTTAAGGATGACACATTTGCTATTAATGCATTAGCTGGTTGCGCAACTTGAATTGTAGTATCTGCAATACAAGAATTAACATCAGACACAGTAACATGATAATAACCCGCCGAAAGATTACTAACACTCGAAGAAGTTTGTCCAGGAATATCCCATTGATAGGTGTAAGGTGCATTTCCACCAAGCATAGAAACAGTAATAGACCCTGTTGTATCACCATAACATAAGACATTTGAAAGTTGAGTAATACTCACAATTCCACCCAGTACATTACTTACAACCGCTGTAAATACGGAAGTACATGCACTTGCATCAAATACAGTTACAGTGTAATTTCCTGCTGACAAATTATTAATTGTATCATTTGTTGAATTAGTTGGATCATCCCACAAGTAATTATATGGAGATGTACCTCCTGAAGCTATTACATTTACTGATCCATTACTAGCTCCACATAGAGCATTTAAAATATTTGGAGTAATTATCACAGGTGTTGGAGCTGAAATATGAACAGTATCTATAACTGAACATCCATTTGCATCAGTTATAGTTACATAATAATCGGAATTTCCTGCTAAAGTAGAAATTGTATCATTTGATGTTGCTAAAACATCACTCCACAAGAAACCATATGGAATAACACCTCCTGTAACAACTACCACAGCCTGCCCATCGCTGCTATAACTACATTTAGGAGATGTTGGCTCGAGCATAACTGAGTTTAATATTGCAGGTTCAGTTATTGTTACAGATCCGGTAGATTGGCAATTTGCAGCATCAGTAACATTATATGAATAAGTTCCTGCTAAAAGATTTGACAAATCTTCTGTTGAATACGCACCATTATTCCAATTATATGTATAAACACCTGTACCACCAGTTACAGTTAAATCAATTGAACCTGTATTTAACCCATTACATAAAATATTTACCTGAGTCGTAGTTGATATAGGCGCTCCACTATTTGAGATATTTGCATTATCTATCAAAGTACATCCGTTGGCATCCTGTATTTCAACTGTATAATTTCCAGAAGGTAAATTAATTGCAGTTGCAGATGTTCCACCAATTGGTGACCAAAGATACGAATAAGCACCTGTACCACCTGAAACACTTACAGTTGCAGTCCCATCAGAAAGTCCACAACCAGCAAGTGTTGTTGTAACTGAAGATGTAATTAAAGAAGGTTCAGTTACTGTAATAGTAGTAATTGACGAACAATTATTTGCATCTGTAACTGTATAAGAATATGTTCCAGCAGTAACAGTATATATTCCTGTGCCAGTATAAACTCCAGTTCCACCAATAGCAGAAACAGTAATATCCGCAGTTCCACCATTACATAAAATACTGGTTGCTGTAGAACTAGCAATTAAAGTATCCGGATCATTTACGGTTATACTGGTCATATTTGTACAGCCATTTTCATCTATTACCGTATAATTATAAGTACCTGCAGAAACAGTAAACACTCCTGTTCCAGATACTATTCCTGTTCCTCCAGTTGAAGTAACAGTTATATCTGAAGTACCACCATGGCAGAGTATAGCAGTTGAAGTTGAACTTGCTACTAAAGTATCAGGTTCAGTAACTGTAATACTTGTAACTGCAGTACAACCATTTGCATCTGTAACTGTATATGAGTAAGTACCTGCAGAAACTGTAAAAATTCCAGTACCAATTAATAAACCAGTACCACCATTTCCAGTAACATTAACATTTGTTGTACCACCATGACATAAAATAATTGACGCAGTTGAATTTGCAATCAAAGTATCTGGTTCACTAATTGTTATTGCGCCTGTAGTATGACAATTTGCAGCATCTGAGACATCGTATGAATATATTCCGGCTGGAACGTTATTCAAATCTTCAGAATTATATGCTCCACTATTCCAATTATAAGTATAAGCACCTGTTCCACCGCTCACAGTAAGATCAATAGAACCCATATTTAAACCATGGCACATAACATCAATAAAAGTATTACTAACAATAGGAGCACCACTATTTGAAATATTTACATTATCAGTTACAAAACAACCATTTGCATCAGTAGTAACAACAGAATAACTTCCTGCAGGAATACCTGATGAAGTGGAACCTGTTCCACCAAGAGGTGACCACAAATAAGTTAAAGCACCAGTACCTCCTGAAGCAGTTACAGTTCCTGTGCCATCAGATAATCCACAACCTGCAAATGTTGTAGAAACAGATGTTGAAATTGCTGTTGGTTGAGAAATTGTAATATTTGTTATTGACATACACCCGTGAGCATCTGTAACTGTGTAACTATAAGCACCTGCTGTCTGAGTAAATGTTCCATCACCAATAAATGGAGAAGTTCCGCCTGTTTCGGTAACTGTTACAATAGAGGTACCACCATTACATAATATTGGAGTATTAACAGAACTGGCAACCAATGTTGCTGGTTCAGTTAATGTAATGCTTGCAGAAGCTATACATCCACTTGCATCAGTAATAGTATAATTGTATGTTCCAACAGTTTCTGTAAATAAGCCAATTCCTGAATATGGAGCTGTTCCACCTGAACCAGAAACCGATACTGAAGCTGACTCACCATGACACATTATTCCAGTTGAAGTAGCTGTTGCCACAGGCAATGCATTAACAGTAACAACATGATTTTCAAAAACTGGGCCATTACATCCAGTTGCAGTAGCTGTAATAGTTGTTACACCACTCCAAGTTGCAGGATAGGTAACAACACCAGTTGCAGCTATAATTGTAACACCACCTGTTATACTTGTTGCATCCAAGCTATATGTCATTCCGGTTGAATTAATTGCAGTAGTCGTATAGGTTACATTTCCAGCACCCTGACAACGTGATGATGTTGCCGGAGAAAATGCATTTAAAAATACTGATGGAGTTATTGTTACAACATGAGTTGTTGTTGCTGGACCATTACAACCTGCGGCACTTGCTGTGATTGTTGTTGTTCCACTCCAGCCCGCTACATATGTAACTGCACCAGTTGCTGCTACAATTGTATTACCTGCACCTGAACTTGCTCCATCTATGCTATATGTTATACCAGTTGAATTTGACGCTGTTGTTGTATAAGTTACAGTTCCTGCACCCTGACAACGGGTCGAGGTTGCTGGGGAGAAAGCATTTATTGTAACAGTTGGAGTTATTGTTACCACATGAGTAGTCGTTGCTGGACCATTACAACCTGCGGCACTTGCTGTGATTGTTGTTATTCCACTCCAACCTGCTGGATAGGTTACTGCACCGGTTCCGGCTACTATTGTTACTCCACCGGTTATACTTGCACCGTCAAGGCTATAAGTTATACCCATTGAATTATTTGCAGTTGTTGTAGTTGTTACTGTACCAGCTCCCTGACAACGGGTTGAGGTTGCTGGGGAGAAAGCATTTATTGTTACAGTTGGAGTTATTGTTACTACATGAGT